>JANWZG010000339.1 GCA_025054735.1 Cyanobacteriota bacterium
CAGCTTCTTGGTACCCAAGCGATTGTGGGCGCTCAGGCTACTAAAGCCAATGTCATACAAAAAATGCAAACAGCTCAGCTCATTCACTTAGCAACCCACGGCCTGTTGGATGATTACAAGGGCTTAGGCGTGCCCGGTGCGATCGCCCTCGCCCCTAACACATCTCCTGCCCCACCCTTAGCTGGGTTACTCACAGCCAGTGAAATCTTTGACCTGAAGCTAAAAGCTGATCTAGTCGTGCTCAGTGCTTGTGACACTGGACGCGGCAAAATCACAGGCGACGGCGTAATCGGGCTGTCTCGCTCGTTGATTACTGCTGGAGCTAACAGTGTGATTGTATCTCTGTGGAAGGTGCCCGACGACTCTACCTCGTTTATGATGCAGCAGTTTTATCAAGTGCTGAAGCGACCAGGGATAGACAAGGCTGCTGCTCTGCGACAAGCAATGATCACCACCCTGCAACAGTTTCCAGATCCGATCGACTGGGCAGCCTTTACCATCATTGGAGAAGCCGAATAGTGGTAATCAAAGTGTCATTGTTCCCACTGACCTCATTAGCAAAACTGGGCGCAAAGACAACGCCTTCACACCCAGTTCTCAAGTAGCTTTGTGAATTAGTAGCTGGTAATACCAATTCTCCAAAAGCCAGCAACTTAACCCACTAGTTCGTAGTCAGGACTCAAGTCCTGATCACAAGTTATCCGTAGCCATAGTATGGAAACATGGCATAACCTTGGCTATCCTTCATCACCAACCAATTTCACCTTGGTAGCTAAGCCTAGTGTTTTCAATAAGCTGATGATCATCCAAGTAACATCAATTTCCCACCATTGCAGACCATGACGGGCAGAATACTGGTAAGCATGGTGATTGTTATGCCAGCCTTCGCCATAGGCTAAGATAGCGACCCACCAACAGTTGGTAGAGCGATCGGTTGTTTCATGGCTGCGATAGCCAAACTTGTGAGTGGCACTATTCACGAGCCATGTGCAGTGATATACCGCTACCAAGCGCACGAAAATGCCCCACACAACAAACGACCAACCACCAAGCATATACAGCACGATCGCCAACCCAACCTGCACCGCCAAAAAGTAGTTTTCAAAAAACTGATAGACCGGATCACTGGAAATATCTTTGGTAAAGCGCTTTACAATGTCTTCGCGATTCTCAATTTCATAGAACATCCACCCCATGTGGCTCCACCAAAAGCCTTTACCAGAATCATGGTGATCTACATGCTGGTCAGAATACAGATGATGATGACGGTGCAATCCTATCCACTCCAAAGGACCACTCTGGCAACTCAAGCTACCACAAAACAAGAAAAAGTATTCTAGCCACTTAGGAGTCTGAAAACTACGGTGTGTAATTAAGCGGTGCCAGCCCAAGGTGACACCTAAACAGCCGGTAACCCAGTGTAAGAAGAGGGCTAGTCCCACGGCTGACCAGCTAAAGTTGCTGGGAAGGAATGCGAACAGTGCTCCAATGTGAACACCCACCATAAACAGGATCACTGCCCATGCAGGTTTAGGTTTGTTTAATGTTGCAACAGTCATGAAGTAATCTCGATAAAGGATTGTTCTACGTGAAACTCCGTGAATAGCGTTCAGAAAATACGCCAAGCAGAGCAAGCACTATCTCCCATCTTTTCCCGGATTGACACTATTGTCAAGGAAAATCTCCGGCGAGTGTTAAATGCCTTTCGCCATCACCGCGTTGGATCCCATCACTTTGCCAGTGTTAGCGGTTATGGGCACAATGACTTGGGACGATCAACCTTAGACTCTGTGGTTGCCGAGATTTTGGGAACGGAAGCAGCGTTAGTGAGAGTGCAGTTCGTGTCTGGTACCCATGCCATTGCCTGTGCCCTTTATGGCGTTCTGCGCCCTGGGGATGAAATGCTAGCTGTTGCTGGCAGTCCCTACGATACTTTAGAGGAAGTTATTGGCATTCGGGGAGAGAATCAAGGTTCTCTTCAGGATTTAGGTATTTACTACAGACAGATCGACTTGACACCAGAGGGCACGATCGACTGGCAAGCATTGGCTACCGCTGTCAAGGATAATACTCGTCTGGTGCTCATCCAGCGATCGTGCGGGTATTCCTGGCGACCTAGCCTGTCTATCGACGATATTGCTAGAATTGTTGACTTAGTGAAGCGCCAGAATCCTCACACGGTTTGCTTTGTAGACAACTGCTACGGAGAGTTTGTCGAAACCCGTGAACCAACGATGGTGGGGGCAGACTTGATAGCTGGGTCGTTGATCAAAAATCCAGGCGGGACGATCGCCACCGCTGGTGGGTATGTAGCTGGACGGGCCGACCTAGTAGAAGCAGCAGCCTGTCGTCTGACTGCCCCTGGTATTGGCAGCAGTGGTGGGGCGACCTTTGACCAACATCGGCTCCTATTTCAGGGATTGTTCCTAGCGCCGCAGATGGTCGGAGAAGCCATGAAGAGCAATCACCTTGTGGCTCAAGTATTTCATGATCTGGGCTATGAGGTAAATCCACTGCCGGAGGCACCCCGGCGCGATGTAATTCAGGCGATTAAACTTGGCTCACCAGAGAAATTGATATCCTTTTGTCGAACTATTCAGGCTCATTCCCCTGTAGGTTCCTACTTGGATCCGGTACCAGCAGCGATGCCAGGGTACGACAGTCAATTGGTCATGGCCGGGGGAACGTTTATTGACGGCAGCACATCAGAGTTGTCAGCCGATGGCCCCCTCCGCGAGCCTTATGTGGTGTTTTGTCAAGGGGGAACTCACTGGACTCATATGGCGATCGCCCTAGAAGCCCTGTTAGAGAATTGGGAGCACTAGCCACAGGCTAGTCATCTGGGAACTGCCAGCAGGCAATGGCCTGAATATCGTTGCTACCGCAGACACAAGCAGTTACAGTTGAGGCTACCCACTCTCGCTGGCAACGACGACAATGGCAAAAGATATTGTTGCGATCAGCAGCCTCTAGAATACGCTGCCACTCTGCGCGGGCAGCCGCGCTCAAAGGGTAAGAAAAATCCATCATCATTGCGCTGCTTTACCCAGGGTCACAACTCTCCGCAGCTAACCACAGGCTAGTCGAGCACCAGCAATATCCCGAATTAACGGTGTCCTAGCTTGCAGATAAGAACTAACTACCTTGGCCTCGTCCCGGGTTAACGGCTTCCGATGATCGAGACGTTCTATGATATCCTGAATCAAGTCGCGATCACTGAGTCGAAGTAGCTGAGTTGTTTGGGTTTCTTCCACCACTAGCCAGAGCTGGTGCAATGTTGAGGAGTCCATAGACATTACTCAATACCATTAAGACTAAAGTCAGCGTGGGAGTATGCCAGAATTTATCCGTAGTTTAATATTTTTTTTAGATTTGCTCTACACCTTACACTGTTTTGACTCTTTCGGGAACGATGCAGTTGCCATCTGCAACGATTCTTGAATAAATTACAGGTTTGTAATCAGGCGTTAGATTTCGTTATACTACGGCTCTCAATCTCAAACTGATTCGTTTGTTACGAACAATTCGCCACAAATCAGGTAGCGTGCTCAAGATTTATCAACACGTTCATCGCGGACTTAGACAAGTTCCCTACTTGGGGCGATCACTGCATCTAGTCTGGCAGGCAGCTCGATGGTGGGTCATCATCTGGGCAGGGCTGCTAGGTGCTCAAGGGTGCTTGCCCGTCGCTACGGTATATCTCAGCCGAGTTGTAGTTGATCGGTTAGTGATTGTATTGGGTCAGGGCACAGATTGGCAATCGATACAGCACCTGTTGCTGCCTATGGGGTTCATGGCAGTAGTGCTGATCGTCACAGAACTGCTGCGAGGGCTGAGTACTTGGGTGCGGACGGTGCTGGGGGAGCTAGTGCGCGATCAAATTACCAGCCTTGTTCACCAACAATCTGCTGCCATCGACTTTGCCTTTTATGAATCGCCTGACTATTACGATCGCCTCTACCGTGTTCGCAGTGACGCTAGCTTTCGGCCCTTGATGCTACTGGAACAGGTAGGTGACCTGCTGCAAAGTGGGATCACACTGATAGCTATGGTCGGTGTGTTGCTGCCCTTTGGCCTCTGGTTGCCTATAGCTCTGCTGGTGAGCGCACTGCCATCGCTCTACACTGTGCTGCACTACAACCAACGTCAACACCGCTGGTGGTTACAGCGTACTCCTGAGGAGCGTCGTGCCTTTTACTACGACTGGCTGCTCACAGAAGGAGAAACGGCAGCGGAAATGCGCCTATTTGACGTGAGTCATCACTTCCAAGCGTTGTACCGATCGCTGCGACATCGGATCCGTAAAGAGCGATTGACCATTGCCCAGCAGCAAAGCATGGCCGAATTTGCCGCTAGTCTAGCAGCACTAGTGGTCACCGGGGTTGCGATCGCCTGGATAGGCTGGCAGGCCCTACAGGGGCAACGAACCCTAGGGGACTTAGCCCTGTTTTATCAAGCCTTTAACCAGGGGCAGGGGGTGATGCGGTCAGTATTACAAAGT
>JANWZG010000340.1 GCA_025054735.1 Cyanobacteriota bacterium
AGTACATCATTAGTCATCTACTTCACAGCATTGCCGAACAACCCAAGATCGTTAATGATAGTGCTGAAGTGTTAGGATTTAACCTTTGTCAGCATTATATGGAGTTGGGGACATCTATGGAGTCATGGCAAGCGATCGCGGCAATCGTCATCTTTCTAACCGTTATGGCTCTGCTAGTCACGGAGGCTGTACAGTTTACCATTGCTGGTTTTTTGGGTGCCCTGTTCCTCGTGTTCCTCAATGTTCTGTCTCTAGATGAGGCAATTCGCTATATTGCCAAAGGTCATGCCACCCTTGGGCTGTTTTTTGGGGTTATGGTTATGGTACGAGCGTTTGAGCCAACTAAGGTATTTGAATACTTAGCAACTCAAATGGTGCTATTGGCAAAGGGCAAAGGTAAGCAATTGCTATACGGAATTGTTGCTATCACTACGCCAATTTGTGCAGTCTTACCCAACGCAACAACAGTAATGCTGCTTGCTCCCTTAATTCCACCTATGGCTCAGGAAATCGGCGTAGATTTTGTACCTTTATTGATTCTGATAGTTTTTGTCGCTAACAGTGCTGGCTTGTTGACCTTAGTGGGTGACCCAGCTACCTTTATCGTGGGTGATGCTATTAATATCAGCTTTGTTGATTATCTCTGGCGGCTGAGTTTGGGTGGTGCGATCGCCGTTGCCGTGGTTGTAGTCATGCTGCCGATTTTGTTTCCTAAAATTTGGCACAAAGAACTGGAAAACCTAGATCAACTTCCTCGACCAACTGTAAACCATCCTCGCATGTTGGTGCTTGGCATTCTAATTGTCACCCTAGTGCTTGTCTTCTTCGTCATCGGAGGCTCACTGCCGATTCCTGTGTCTCCTGCCACTGTTGCGCTGCTGGGCGGCGCACTCTGTTTACTGCTTGCTCACCACAGCCAAATTGACTCTGTTAGCAATATCCTGCGCGATGTGGACTGGAGCACCCTTATTTTCTTTATGAGCATTTTTGTGCTCATTGGTGGTTTAGAGAAAACAGGAGTTATTGGCAGCGCCTCTAGCTTACTAGCTGTCGTCTTAGGAAAAAACATTCTTCTTGGCTCTATCAGCTTAGTTTTTCTAGTGGGCATCATTTCTAGCCTGGTTCCTAACATTCCCTTAGTAGCAGCTATGGTGCCACTCCTGAAGCAGTATGTTGTTATTACAGGGTTTGCAGAGGCAGAAGTGTTGTCGCCTGGCTATACGGGGCAGTTTCCTACAGAGGTATTGCCGTTGTTTTATGCCATGATGTATGGGGCTACCTTGGGGGGTAATGGGACGTTAGTAGGAGCCTCCTCCAACATCGTGGCTGCGGGAATTTCTGAACAGCACGGCAAACGCATTCCGTTTAAGACGTATCTGCGGTATGGTGTGCCAGTTGCCTTGACTCAATTGACAGCTACGTCCATATACCTAATTGTGCGCTTCTTTATCCTTTAACTCCACATTGATAATTGTTGTGGATAAGGAGAATCATTTGATGACTCAGGCTGCACGATGACATTCACGATGACATTAATGTGCAAGTAATCGTATTAACTGGTGAACACACCATGATCAGTCCTAGAATTGATCCCGATTGCACCACGTCCCCAGCTTGGAAATCGGACACTCAGACCTTTTGGGCATGGCTACGCAACTCGTTGCCAAATACCTTGCAGCCTAATGATCTCGATGTTGCCTATTTGCAGTGGCGACGAAAATTTATGATCGGTCGTCTGAGGATTGGCCTCTGGACAGCGCTAATCTGCATCATGAGCTTTTTGGGGTTGTACCTAGTGGCCTATGCTCACAAGCAGGATATTGCTGAAGACTGGGCAGTTTTTTTGCCTGCCAATATTATTACAGAACTATGCCTTGTCATCTGTTTAATCATCCTTAGGTCTACCATTGGGCGCACACGACCGGAATATATTTTTGTGGTGTTTGGCTGGTCAATCACCCTGGTGTTCCAAACGGCAATAGCTCTCGATGGCTCTGGCGATATTGCTTACATTCCTTGGGCACTAACGTTTTTAGGGATGGCATTGTTTAACCCTGTCTGTTGGTGGATACATGTAATTTTGCAGCTAGGGACACTTGGTTACTACCTGGGGTTAATCGTTACGCTTAAGCTAACTCCTGTGATTGAAGCACCAAGTGCCTACGCCTTGAATGGACTATTTCTGTTTTGGCTATGCTTAATGGGGGATTTATCCACTTTTTTGTATGAGCGATTGCAGCAACGTGAATTTCGCACTCGCAAGGCACTGGAAGCCTCAAACCGGGAATTGGAGGTGCGTCGAGAGCAGTCGGAGCAGTTGTTGCTGAATATCTTGCCTGTGTCGATCGCAGAACAACTGAAGCAGGATCAACGTACTATCGCGCATCGGTTCGAATCAGTTAGTGTTTTGTTTGCAGATATTGTAGGGTTCACTGAACTTGCAGCTCGTCAATCCCCAGAGGCAATCGTAGATTTACTTAACACCATCTTTTCTCAGTTTGATCAGTTAGCTGACTACTATGGCATTGAAAAAATTAAGACGATTGGGGATGCCTACATGGCTGTAGCGGGGCTACCCACTCCTAGATCAGATCATGCTGAAGCGATTGCAGAAATGGCTCTAGCTATGCAGCAAGCAATCTTAGAGTTTAACCAAGAGCAAGGCCAGTCACTCCAGATTCGCATTGGTATTAGCTCTGGCCCAGTTGTGGCTGGAGTGATCGGTATCAGGAAGTTCGCCTACGACCTGTGGGGTGATACGGTCAATATGGCTAGCCGGATGGAGTCCCACGGTATCGCTGGTCAGATTCAGGTTAGTGTTGAGACGTTTACTCGGTTGCGATCGCGCTATCAACTGCAAGAGCGCGGTGTAGTTGCCATCAAAGGCAAGGGTGATATAACCACCTATCTATTGATGGGCAGGTCGATTGATAACCAAAGTGAACCCAAAGTAGAGGCAGTTACCTCAGCAATTCATCAGCGATCGCCCTTGGTATAGGGTATCCCCAATGCCGCTGGTGCGTTACTCCGTCCTGTGCTCAGCAATAACACGGCTAGGGTAAGCCCATAGGGTAACATCAGCAGAAACTCATAGGGTGTGGATTGAGAGCCTAGGGCTTGAATCCGAAATTGCAGTGCATCGGCAATGCCAAACAATAAGGCTCCCACTAGTGCCCAAATGGGTTGCCAACGAGAAAACACTACAAGGGCGATCGCAATCCAACCGCGACCAGCCGTAATCCCTTCGGTGAATAACTTTAGTTGCACGACGGTCAGTACTGCACCCCCTAAGCCTGCCAAGGCAGCACCCAGCACTACACAAACATAGCGAATCCACGTAACGTCAATACCAGAGGTATCTGCGGCTGCTGGGTTTTCACCTACTGCCCGCACTTCCAAGCCCCAGTTTGTCCGAAATAGCACGAACCAACAGAGGAACACTAAACCACCCGTAAGGTAGACGATCGCAGTTTGGGTAAACAATACCTCACCTAAAACAGGAATTTTTGATAACAATGGCAGTGCCCATTCCCGCAGACCCGTGACGCGAGCGCCCAGCCCACTAAACTGCTTGCGATACAAAAATGCTGTCAACCCCTGGCCTAGCAGCACAAAGGTTACTCCGGTCACCACTTGATCGGTGCGCCAAGTCACCACCAACCCTGCTAGCAGTAGACCCATAACGCCACCAGCCGCCAGCCCTGCTAGCAACCCTAGCCATGCTGCCAATTCAGCTAGCTGCGTGGCTTTCTCAAAGCTATTGGCCACCATAAAGCCAGTTAACCCACCCACTAGCATTATTCCTTCTAAGCCTAAATTCATCACTCCGGCTCGCTCAGTGATAATTTCGCCCAATACAGCCAGCAAGACAGGCACCGCTAAGCGAATTCCTGCTGTACACAAAGCCATTAAAAATGTTGTGGTGAGAATTTGTTCCCAGGGCATGGTTGTTACTGAGATTGATCGTTGGTCAGGGGATGAACTGCCATGGGGGGATGGTGTTGATACCAATGGTGGGCAATGTCAATACGCCGGCAGAGCCAAACCCGATCGTGCTGTTGCACATAATCTAGAAATCTAGCCAGAGCAGCGGCGCGTCCGGGCCTGCCTACTAGCCGACAATGCAACCCCACACTCATCATTTTGGGGGCAACATCTCCTTCCTCATAGAGCACATCAAAGGCATCTCGCAAGTAAGCAAAAAACTGGTCACCAGCATTAAAGCCTTGGCTAGTAGCAAACCGCATATCGTTATTGTCTAGTGTGTAGGGAATGACTAAATGGGGCTTTCCATAGTCATAGACCCAGTAGGGCAAGTCATCTGCATAGCTATCGGCATCATAGAGAAACCCGCCTTCTTCTACCACCAACTTGCGGGTGTGGGGACTGGTACGCCCTGTATACCACCCCAGGGGACGACTACCCGTTACAGCAGTGTGAATTGCGATCGCCTGTTGTAGATGCTCTCGCTCCGCAGCCTCACCAAAATATT
>JANWZG010000341.1 GCA_025054735.1 Cyanobacteriota bacterium
TATCTCATTGATCTGGGTAGTCGCAATGGCACCTTTGTCAACGGTCGTCGAGTTACTATTCCTGTGCCAATTCAAAGTGGCGACCACATTACATTTGGGCAAACTGAACTAGAGTTCTATTGTCCTCATAGCGTTAAATTGACTAAATCTGACAATAATGAGCTAGATACAGACAATCGAGAAACGACGGCAACTGCGATTTTGCATGTCCGCAAGCTAATTTCTGTACTGGTAATTGATATTCGCAACTTCACAGGGCTGACACGCCAAATGGATGAAAAGATCCTGTCAGAGATGATTGGTTCTTGGTTTCGGCAGGCTGGTCAAATCATCCGCACCTATGGCAGTTGGGTTGACAAGTATATTGGCGATGCCATCATGGCAGTTTGGATTCATGAGTCAGAAAACGTGAGTCACGATGAAATGTTACAAATTTTCCGTGCCCTCAGTGCTCTTTACAACATGACCAGCACCCTAGCTACTAATTATCCTTTGCCATTCCCGTTGCGAATTGGAGCTGGAATCAACACGGGCTACGCCATGGTTGGTAACACGGGTAGTGGCGATCGCCCTGACTACACTGCCCTGGGCGACACTGTGAATGCGGCCTTTCGACTGGAGTCATCTACAAAACAGATTGGTTGTGACGTTGCCCTTGGTGAGCAAACCTACGCTCACCTAGCTCCCTTAGTGACTGATAAATCACTATTTAAGAGCTTTTCCGTGGATTTAAAGGGTTATGAAGTGCCAATGACTACATTTGCCTGTACCTTCGAGGCACTGGATCAATTTTTAGCTACCTATGGTGTTACGACAATCTGTAATCACTAGGGATGTGTGCTTTAGTGGATGTAAAAGTTACAACCCTTTCTCTAAAACAGTCTGAATCTCTGCCTTGCGATCGGCCCAGCCATCCAAGTTATAAATGCTGTAAAAGCTGATGGTCAGTGTACCAAATTGAAATGTAACCTCCTGCTTGTTGTTGTCCGTAATCACCACTTTCTTCAACCCATCTCGCAGTGCCTCCTTGCCCAAGTCGTCAATGCATATAGCTTTCAACGCTTCGATTAACGGCTTGAAATATACTTTAAGGAAGGCTTCCTCGTACATGTGGGCTTGGTCTTCCTTAGCAATAGCATCCCAATTAACTTCTAAATTCACCTCAAACCCAGCAGCCGCATCGATTTCTTGCTTCAGTGCAGGCAACTTATTATCTTGAAACGCCTTCACTGCTCGACGTTCTGCTAATCCCATTGTGTAGTCTCCCACTCCAAGATGTCACCTAGATTATACTCGCTAGGGAATTTTGCTTGTTACAAAAGCAAGTAACCATCAGCAACCAAGCCAGATACAGAGATCGAGCACCAGAATCATCTTAGGATCCAGCCGTGGAACAGAGAAAATAGCATCATAGACTACATTTCTTAATGAAAAGATATTGGCCTACGTGTTCTAGCAAACTTGCATAACTATGTTTTTTTGAAATGATAGGGAAAGTTTTTTCTAGAGGAAATAGCGCTGCGGCGGTTCTAGGAATTGCTTTACTTTGTTCTAAGGTTACATGAAGCTATGGTGATGTTTGCTAAAGTTGTGCCCCTAATGCTGTCGTTGGCATCTCTGGCAGCAGTGTTTGGTCTTACTGCCTGTGGTAATAGTCCAACTGACTCATCGACAAATGCCAATGCTAGTGTACCGACTAAAGTTTTGATTGATGGATCCAGTACAGTGTATCCCATCAGTGAAGAAGCCGCCCAGGAGTATACCTTTGAAAGAAAGTCTGCACTTGAATTTGACGTGAAGTTTTCAGGCACAGGGGGTGGCTTTAAGAAATTTTGTGCTGGCCAGACAGACATTAGCAATGCGTCTCGCCCGATTAAGCAGGATGAAATGCAAGCTTGTAAAGCAAATGGCATTGAGTTTATTGAACTACCTATCGCCTACGATGCCCTAACAGTTGTAGTTCACCCCAGCAACACTTGGGTAGACAAGATTACGCTGGCAGAACTCAAGGCCATGTGGGAACCTGCCGCAGAGGGTAAAGTCACCCGCTGGAGTCAAGTGCGGCCAGGATGGCCAGATCGTCCCTTGAAACTCTATGGCCCCGGTAAAGACTCTGGTACCTTCGACTATTTTACGGAAGCTGTTGTGGGCAAAAGAGGTGCTAGCCGTGCTGACTATACGGATAGTGAGGATGATGCCGTGCTAGCTAGAGGGGTAAAGCGGGATCCAGAAGCATTGGCTTACTTTGGCTATGCCTATTACGAAGAAAATGAAAAAGCTCTTAAGGCTGTGCCCATAGATAGTGGCAAGGGGCCTGTTATCCCATCTAGCAAGACAGTTGTGGATGGCACTTATACACCCTTAGCCCGTCCATTGTTCATTTATGTCAACAAAAAATCCTTAGCAGACAAACCTGACCTTAAGCCATTTGTTGAGTTCTACATCCTGAATGCTGAAAATCTGGCCAAGAGGGTAGGCTACACTCCTCTGCCAGACGAAGCCTATGTTGTGGTGTTAGAGCACCTTAAACAGCAAAAGGTAGGCACAGTCTTTGATGGTAAGGCCAAGCCAGGGGTGACGATCGAGGAACTGATGAAGAAAGAAGCTGCATTCTAGTGGTTCCTGAATAGTTGCAGTGTTATGCAATGTGACTACAGGATGTGACGGGGATAACGAGGATGGCAGGGTGTTCCCCAGCACACCTGACCAGCGGGGAGATGCCCGAACACACTACTACGGGCACCAACAACTGTGTTGGCTCCAATATGGACGTTTGGTGCAACAAAGCAGTCAGTCGCAATCCAAACACCATTACCAATGACGATTTCCCCTGTCTGTAGCTGAAAACAAGGATCTGCAATGTCGTGGCTGCCTGTGCACAAGTAGCTGCGTTGGGAAATCACACAGTGGTCACCAATGCGAATGTTGTCTAGGTTGTAGAGCACCACATCGTCACCAATCCAACTGTAGTTGCCAATCACTAGCTTCCAGGGAAAGGTAACACGAGCCGATGGACGAATCACCACTCCCCTGCCAATTTTGGCTCCGAATAATCGCAATAATGCTATCCGAGGAGCATGAAAAGCGTGGGGAGTAATGGGAAAAATGACAGCCTGTAGGAACCACCACAACAACACAATCCATCCAGGTCGGCCACGCTGAAACCCAGCTTGATGATAGCGTCGCAAATCTACCTGTGGTGGTGCATCGACATCAGGTAATTCTTGCCCTTGAATGTGTTGGGTCACCGATCGCGCCGCCTACCAATACTGCGCACTCGACCATGAAAATCCAAGATGGTCTGGGCTAGTTCTGCCAAATGACGTTCAATTGCTTGCTTATGGCGCAACAACTCTTGGAGCTTCTGGTAGCGAGAAATTGCCATGCTCACGCTAGCAACCTGCTCAGGGGGGCAAGGGCGAGACCATAACTCACCCGATTCTGTGTAGCCACAGACATAATAAAATGCTGCCGTGGCATCGTTACCTTGAGGCGGATATGAACGCGGCTGAGGGGAGCGCTGGCGATTGGTCGGTAACCCTTTATGTTGACTAGGGGGAGAATCGTAGCCCTTTGACTCTAGCCAACCATCAATCATAGGCCCTTCATGATAGAGGGCCTCAACTTGACTAACAACGCGATGCAATGCCGATTGCCAACCAATGATGGCTGCTTCAATGTCTCGCAGAAGGTTCATTGCCGTTAGGGGTACTGGTAGGTTTGGCTGTAGGGCAGACTGGCTCATGTAGACCTGAGGCAGATGGGAAAATTCGTCGCGTTTGGCATCTATGGACGATGAACTGAGCCGTGGCGATGCAGACGAGTACTCTATAGGTGAAGGGTGGCAAGAAGGTGTGGAGCTTGAGGGTGGTGACGATCGCAATGGTGATGAGGTTGACGAGTGACTTGGTGTTGACAGTGACCTGAAAGAGGGGAGAGTAGGAACCTTATTGCTGGGATGAGATGGCGTTGACTTTGAGGGAGCTAGCCGACGTACCGACTCGCGATAGGCAGACAAGTCAAAGGAATAGGTTCTGGGCTTAGGTGCGGGGACAAAGGTTGCCTTTGCAGTGCGATCAATATGATCTAGCGGCGAATCGAGTCGCCTAATCCCTGAGTTCACCATTATGTTCCCCCAATTTCATACTGCCCTTAGTATTCTATTATGCGACTGTTAGCCAGTCTTGATCAAGCCATCTAGATAGCTCATTAGGTCACAGTGACTAAAAATCTAGACTCTAAAAACACTAGGCTGTGAACTTATGGATGAGTGCTAGTATCAGGTTTCCAGACAAAAATAATACCCCAATACTCAAAATAATGAACAGGCCAATGCTAACAATCGCTCGCAGTTTAGACGATACGGTTGTTGAGTTTGATGACTGAGGATCCATAGTAGTGACTAATGGGCGTGAATAAGTAGGCGTGAATAGTAAATTTCCAAGGGCAGCGATCGCAGTGTTAGTAAACCACTTGTGGCCATTAT
>JANWZG010000342.1 GCA_025054735.1 Cyanobacteriota bacterium
CCTCCTGTCAGAATGGTAGCCAATTCTCAAGTAGACGGCTGGAGTGAATCTGCCAGCATAGTATTACGGCGCTTGCGGGCAATTACCTGCAAATCCACAATCATGTCAGTTTCATCCACGATCTCACCTGTCAGCACCTCCAACACATCCTCTAGGGTGACTACCCCCGACACACCGCCATACTCATCTAGCACTACCATCAGATGTTCTCGTGTCTCTTGAAACATTTTGAGCAGCTTGTCAGCCCGTACAACTTCTGGCACAAATCGAGCTTTGCGACATAGGGAGGCGATCGTTGCCTGTTGTTGACCCCGCAGCATAGCTACTAATAACTTATGCCGCAGTGCTACCCCAATGACCTGATCCACAGTTTTGTCAATCACTACGATGCGAGTGTGTTGCGAGTTAATAATATCCTCTTCTGCTTCTGCTAGGGTTAAACTTCCCCGCAGATAGGTCATCTCGGTTCGTGGAGTCATAACATCGGCAGCGGTCACATCATTGAGGCGAAATACCTTTTGGATCATCTCCGCCTCATCATCTTCAATAATGCCTTCCTGCAAGCCAATGCGTGCCAACAGTTGAATTTCAGCCTCGTTGGTAGTAGGGCGATGACTGGGCTTATTAATTGGTTTCAATATTTGTTCCAGACACCAAACCACTGGAGTCAATAGTATCGTTAGTCCACGTACTGGCAAGGCAATGATGACAGCAACCTGTTCTGCATAGCGCTCTCCCAGAGTTTTGGGGATAATTTCTCCAAAGATAATGATTAAGAAGGTCAATAGTGCAGAAACAGCGCCAAGCCAAGCATTGCCCAACGTAGTTAACGCTACATGCCCAACCATAATGCTGCCAACAATGTTGAACATGTTGTTTAGGATGACTAGGCTGGCAATCGGGCGGTTCATATTTTCCCGAATAGCGAGCAAAGCCTGAGCCGCAGGCTGTCGGGATTGTTGAGCTAGCTGGCGGGCTTTCACCAAGGGGATAGAAAAAAGCGCCGCTTCTGAGCCAGAACAGATAGCTGAGCCAACCAGAACGAGCAGCACAACAATAGTAAGGCTAATCATTTAAGGGAGTCCTGAAGCAGGACAACTAACATGGTTAAATACAAGCATTATGCCGAGTTTAAGAGGTGTTTGCCAAGGGTGTCGGTCATCGATCGCCCTCTAATTCCGCTTTATGGCTCAATTTCTTCGGTGTAGCCCGACAGATTTGTGGGTTAAGAAGGTTAAACTGGTAGCGTGTACGCTGAAAGAACTATGCCGCTCAGTTGTCGATTTGCTATTATCAGTGACCTGCATATTGCGTTGCCACACACAATCTGGAACCATCCGAGTCGGTTTCATCTAGTGGAAATGAGCATCCCTGGCTTAGAAGTTATCTTGCAGCATTTATCACAACTTGATTTGGATTTTCTGCTCTTGCCAGGAGATTTAACCCAACATGGAGAGCCAGAAAACCACCAATGGCTGGCCGATCGCCTCGCTCAGTTGCCCTACCCAGTGTATGTGGTACCTGGGAACCATGATGTGCCTGTGTTAACTGCCAATGGATATTCCATCGGACTTCATGACTTCACGACCTACTATCGCAAGTTTGGCTATGAACAGGCTGATCGCCTTTATTACACCTGTGAATTAGTGCCTGGTGTGCGCTTGATTGGGTTGAACTCTAACCAGTTCGATGAGGAAGGTCATCAGTTAGGGGCTATGGATGCAGAGCAATTGCTATGGTTGCAACAGGTATTGGCAACCTATCAGCAGGAAGTGACATTAGTCATGATTCACCACAATGTGTTGGAACATTTACCAGGGCAATCCAAAAATCCCCTAGGACGGCGCTACTTGTTGGATAATGCTGACGAATTGCTCACTATTCTGCGGCAGGCAGAGGTGCAACTGGTATTTACCGGACATCTCCATATCCAAGATATTGCTTATCAAGATGGCATCTACGACATTACCACTGGCTCACTAGTGACCTATCCCCATGTGTATCGCCTGCTGCATCTGTATCAGGATGAGCATGGGCAATATCGTCTTCAAATTGAGTCTCACCGCGTTCAGTCTGTTCCAGAGCGAGAAGACCTGCAACAGTGGTCGCGGGAATGGATGGGCGATCGCTCATTTTCCTTTGTACTCAAGTTATTAACCCATCCTCCGTTAAACTTACCCTTAGAACAAGCCCAATCTCTGGCACCTGACCTGCGCTACTTTTGGGCCTCTATCGCTAGTGGTGATGCTAACTTTCAGTTTCCGCAGTTTCCACCATCGGTGCGCCGCTACTTTGAGGCATTTAGTGCGATCGATGCAGACGGCAATTTTGCCCCTATCGACAACACAGCCACCCTAATACTGAATCAACGGACACATTCAAGTTGCTGAAGCAGCGATTGTAACCGTGATTTTTAGCTCCTAGACGTTAAGATTGTGTGCTAGTTATCACGATCGCCTCAGAAAGTTGGGCAAGATGGAAAAGCGTAATAGAGCAGCAGGTCAACAGCGGTTATGAATACAGCGGAGTTGTTGGTTAAATGTTTGGAAAATGAAGGCGTTCGCTATGTGTTTGGGCTACCCGGTGAAGAAAACCTAGCCGTACTAGAAGCCTTTAGCCAATCGTCGATTGAGTTCATTACTACCCGACATGAACAGGGTGCTGCCTTTATGGCCGATGTATACGGACGCTTAACCGGACGAGCAGGGGTGTGTCTGTCTACGCTAGGGCCGGGTGCTACAAATCTAATGACGGGCGTTGCTGATGCTAATCTAGATGGCGCACCTCTAGTGGCTATTACCGGTCAGGTCGGTACTGATCGCATGCATATTGAGTCGCATCAATATCTTGACCTGGTAGCCATGTTTGCCCCGGTAACCAAATGGAATGCCCAGATTGTGCGACCTAGTATTACTCCAGAACTTGTGCGACGGGCATTTAAGCGATCGCAGTCAGAAAAGCCCGGAGCCGTCCACATTGACCTGCCAGAGAATATCGCTGCAATGGCTGCCGATGGGGAACCCCTTAAAATTGGCACCCAGGAAAAAATCTTTGCCTCGTTCCGCAGCATCGAACAGGCTGCAAGCGTCATCGCAAAAGCTGAAAACCCTATCATTTTGGTTGGCAACGGTGCAATTCGTGCGAATGCCAGCAACAGCCTGACTCGGTTTGCCACCCAGCTTAATATTCCAGTGGCAAATACCTTTATGGGCAAGGGTGTGATTCCCTACCTGCATCCATTGGCGCTGTGGTCAATCGGTCTGCAACAGCGAGACTACATTAGCTGTGGGCTAGATCGGTCTGACCTTGTAATCGCCGTAGGCTATGACTTGATTGAATATTCCCCCAAAAAATGGAACCCCGACGGCAAAATTCCTATTGTCCACATTGGGGCTTTACCGGCTGAGATTGACAGTAGTTATGTACCTGAGGTTGAAGTAGTAGGTGATATTTCAGACTCCTTAGATGAAATTGCTCGCCGCCTCGATCGCAGCCACAAACCTGACTCCTATGCTGTAAGTCTGCGGGATGAAATCCGTGCTGACTATATGCAATATGCCAAGGATGATTGCTTCCCAGTAAAACCCCAAAAATTAATTTATGACCTGCGCCAAGTTATGGGGCCGGAGGATATTGTGATTTGTGATGTAGGTGCCCACAAAATGTGGATGGCACGGCATTACCACTGCGATCGTCCTAATACCTGTTTGATTTCTAATGGGTTTGCAGCCATGGGCATCGCCATTCCTGGAGCAATAGCCGCTAAGCTAGTGCATCCCGATTGCAAAGTAGTAGCCGTCACAGGTGATGGTGGCTTTATGATGAACTGTCAAGAGTTAGAAACTGCCCTACGGGTAGGCACTGCCTTTGTGACCCTCATTTTCAACGATGGCGGCTATGGACTAATAGAATGGAAACAAATGAACCATTATGGCAGATCCCACTACGTCAAGTTTGGTAATCCAGATTTTGTCATGCTAGCAGAGAGCATGGGCTTAAAGGGCTATCGAGTAGAGTCAACTAGTGAACTTATCCCCATTCTCAAAACTGCCCTCTCCCAGGATGTACCGACTGTGGTGGACTGTCCTGTTGACTATCGTGAAAACTTAGCATTTTCTCAGCGATTAGGAGATATTTCCTGCGCAATTTAGGTGACATTGGCATCCAAACCATCCGATGGAGTGTAGCATATTTGATCAACGATTCCCTAGCTGGGCTTGCAGCCCAGCAACCCGCTGAATCATGAAACCACGAAGACACGAAGAGCACGAAGAGATTCACGCTGTTCCCTCTGTGTCTTCTGTGCCTCTGTGGTGACTTCAATTCCATGGTAGGATTAGTACCCATGAATTGTTTACCTGAGGCATGAGCCGCATCCTCTTTGACCAACTGGCCAAGCATTACCTAGAAGACTTTTTGGAACCCCTAGGCACCGTTCAACGCAACCTAGAAGTTCCCGGCGAACCCAAATTCGTAGA
>JANWZG010000343.1 GCA_025054735.1 Cyanobacteriota bacterium
GACTGAAAGTCATTATCAGTAGTTTGGAAGGTTTGGACTGTAACTAACTCTAGGCCCTTGGTCTTAACAGTTTGTTGAAAAATCTCAGTCTCCGATTTGCTGAAGGCATCGTTTTGGGCATAGAATACAGCCACTTTTTTGATGGCAGGATTGAGCTTAAGGGCGGCATTGACTGCATTGGGGGCTACGATCGATACTGGGGCCGAGACTCGTGCTACATAGTCCCCAATCTGGGGAATGCCCTTAGCAGTGTTCGATGGCCCAATCACAGGCACCTTAGCCCGATCAGCAAAGGGATCGGCTCCAAAAGCTTGTTGAGAGAGTGTTGGTCCAATGATGCTAACCACATTGTCCCGGTTGATTAAGGTTTGAAAGGCATTAATTGCCCCAGCTTCATCACCACCTGTATCTTGAACAATTATTTTAATGGGAGTGCCATTCACCCCCCCTTGGCTGTTGAAGTGACGCTCAGCGATCATGACTCCGGTAACCTGCTCTTGACCCAACAACGCTACGTTACTGGTCTGAGCCACAGCCACCCCAATGGGGATAGGCTGCTGCCGTCCCTGAGCGGGAATAGAATTTGTTGACTGAGCTGGAGCTGTGGTTGGGGTAGTTTGAGACTGATTACTGTTGGGGGGTTGTCCACAGGCAGCTACCAGCAACGCTAAGCCTGCTAATAGGGTTAGGGAATAGGGCAGCGATCGACTAGTCATACACCATTAGATCATTGATTATGAACGCAGTCGTTAATTTTCTCATGAGGGGAGATAGTTTGCGGCAATCTCACAGCAATCACTTAGCATCCAACAGGGGTTTTAGGTCTTTCATGACTTCACGAGCAGATTGGTAGCGATCACTGAAGTAGTAGCACACCATGCGATCAAGAATGGCGGCTAGCCCAGCACTGACAGAGGCTAGAGGTTGCCAAATGATATTACCCGTCTGGAAATCTAGCTCTAGCCGCTGTGGTATTTGCCCTGTGAGGGCTTGAATGCAAATCATCCCTAGGGCATAGAGGTCACTGTTAAAAGTAGGATAGCCCGCTAGTTGCTCAGCCGGTGCATAGCCGCGAGTGCCGATAGCAACGGTGGCCAGTTCCCCCTCGGTAGAAGTCTCTTGCGGTTGAATCTGTTTCACAGCCCCGAAATCAATTAGCACCAGACGCTGATCAGAGTCTCGCCGGATGAGATTGCCCGGCTTGAGGTCACGATGAATGACATGGCGATCGTGGATAAACTCTAACACCGCCAGTGTATCTTGCATAATGCTAATAACTGCTGGTTCCGACAATCGCTGCTTCTCTGCAAGCTCGCTAGCTAGGGTATGGCCAGCGATGAACTCCTGCACTAGATAAAATTCCGCATCCTCTTCAAAGGCAGCCAGCAATTGGGGAATTTGGTCATGTCGTCCTAATTTTTCTAGAATCTCTGCCTCTGTCCTAAACAACCGCCGTGCTGTTTGCAAAAATCGATCATCCCTGCGGGCAGGCATTAAGCGTTTCACCACACACTCAGGGTTACCTGGACGCAATGTATCTTCTGCCAAATAGGTCGTGCCAAAGCCGCCTGATCCCAGGATTTTGATCAATTGATACCGCTGGTTGAGCAAGCTATTGGCGTGATCGAACGGAGATTGAGGCGCTGTTTTTAGCGCTGTCGCATGGAGCGGTCTAACATGGCTAGATGCTGTTGCCTCTGGAGATGCACTCATCCTTGAAATGACTGCACCGTCAGGGGTAAGGGCAAGGGTGATGTCAGCATCATCTAGCCGCCCATCACGCTTTGGGCCTTGACGGACTGCCTGAGCACCCAGGGATGGCTCTTTTGTTGCCGCTACATCGGCGATCGTACCGTGCTGCAAATGAGTTACTTGGCCTTTAGCAGGAGATACTACAGGAGCAGGTCTAGGAGATTTTTCTGTACTTTGCTCCGCTAGCAGTGTTCGGAGTAGCGCTATGGTCTTCTCTTGCTCTTGGGCTTGGGCAATAATAAACTGTTGCTCTTGCCGAAACTGGTAAATTGTGTAAGTTACAACCCCGCCAACTGTCAGCACAAACGCCAGGGCTGGAGCTACAACTGGAATCCAGCCGAAATAGTGATAGGTTAGCAAACCCGCGCCAATTGTACCGCCCAGTCCTAAGAGTAAGCAAACTCCTAACATCATAGGATGATGGACTCGCCACGCCACTAACCCACCGATCGCCGCCCACGCCAATACCCACACTGCCTCTGCCCAATCTGGCCAATACCAAATCAGGGCTGGTTCTCCGCTAGCAGCCGTCAGCAGTTGACTCACCATCTGGGCGTGAACAACCACTCCAGGCATCTTGGTAGTATCTTGCTCCGTGGGGCTATAGGGAGAGAGGAAAAAATCTTTCAAGCTAGGAGCTGTTACACCAATAAGCACAACTTTATTTCTCACCCATGCTGGGTTAAGGTTGCCCTTCAAAACGTCCGTCAGCGTCACTTGACGAGCGACATTCTGTGCCGATCGATACCGTAACATAATCTGATAGCCATAGGCATCGATGCTGTGATAAGCACCTGATGAGGGTTGAATTGCTGAAAACTTGGCCTTACCCCAATAGATATAGTTACCGTCATAGCGGGGTCTGATCTGCTGGGCATTCAGATACAGAGCCGCAAGACGAAAGGAAAAGGAAAACACGTTCCCTTTGTCCGTAGACCCAAACATGAGGTTACGGCGCACCACTGAATCGGGATCTAGCACAACATCATTAAATCCTACCTGCTGAGGCACAACGGTCGGGGGTGGTGGCACTCCTAAATCGCTCTCACTACCCAGCTTGGTAATGGTCACCACATTGGGAAATCGCAATTGAGTAACCAAGTCCCGGTGTCCAGGTTCGTAGGGCAAGTCTCGATAGACATCTAGACCGATTGCCCTGGGTCTATGCTTTTGTAGCTGCTTGAGAGCATTGGCAAAGGTCTGATCAGCTAGCGGCCATCGCTTCTGGGCCTGAATATCTGCTTCCGTAATTTTGACGATCAACAGGCGAGAGTCTGGATGCTGATCCCCAGTCCAGCGCACCATGCGATCGTACACCTTGAGTTCAAAGCTCTGAAACCATCCTAGTTGCTGACCAATCAGCACCGCTCCTGTCACTGTAACACTGGCAATCACAGGCGAGCTACGCAGGACTAACCACACATGCGGCTGACTGCTCCCAAGCTGAGGTGGCAGAGACTGCGGATGCTGCCATCGCCTCCAGATAGCAGACAAACGTTCCTGCAGTGACTGGTAGATTGTTGAGAGTGGAGATACTGGATGTTGAGGTGCCGGGAGAGGTGAGGGCTGGTTGGACTGAGGCTGTGGTGCCCGTTGTCCTATCATTGAGGTTGGACGCGATCGCAAGCTAATGCGTTGAGGCTGCGTGAGATCTATCAATGGCTGTTGAGCATACTGTCGCTGATGTCGTAACCGTCGCGATCGCCGTAGAGTATGGTAGTCAACTGGCAACTCACGCCAGCGACTCAACAAAGCAGCCCGCAACGTCCTTAACACTCTAGGAATCACAACAGCGATCAACCCCAACTCATCAAGCTACTATATAGCCTTTTTTCGCTGTCGTAGATTGCCCACGTGAACTACCAGCACTTGGGCAGCCTTCTATGTAAGACCATAACAACCCCCTCAAATTAGCCGTATTACTCCTCTCGATGGTGCTGATGAGTATGGGAGCGGATCCCAATGAACACATCATAGACGAAGTTCCAGAAATTTTTGCCATCCTGCATAATTCCCAGAGTTTGATAGCTACCTTTTTCATCCAACAATGGCTTGGTGACCCGATAGGCGCTCTGATACCGATACCAAGGAATTGAAGGCCACAGGTGATGAATGAGGTGATAGTTTTGTCCCATGATTAGTAGGTTGAGAATAGGACTGGGATAAATGCGGGCATTTTTCCAGCGATCGCGCTCCTGGAAAGGACGATGGGGCAAGTAGTCAAAAAATAGTCCCAACGCTAACCCCACTACAGCCGAGGGCAAAAACCAGTAGTTTGCGATGAATTGATAGAACCCAAAGTGGACACCTAGGCAAATGATAGCAACCAGTAATCCCCTTGCTAGAAACCACTCTAGTAACTCATACTTACGCCATAGCCGCCGCTTGAAAAAGAATACTTCGTGGTAAAAGAATCGAGGGGCAATGAGCCATAGCGGACCGCCTGTGGATACAAAGTGATCTGGGTCATTTTCTGGATCATTGACGTTAGCGTGGTGCTGCATATGCACCCGTGTGAATACTGGATAGGAAAAGCACAATAGCTGAGCACTGACATGCCCCAATATTGCATTGACAATGCGGTTTGAGTGAGCCGCGTGGTGACAGGCATCGTGAATAACTGTGCCTGCAATATGGAGCACTAGGGTGTTGAGCACAAAACAGGCCCAACCGGGCAAGCCCCAACACCAGTAGCCAGTAAC
>JANWZG010000344.1 GCA_025054735.1 Cyanobacteriota bacterium
TAGCGCTGGAGAACATCAAAAAACGACAGCAGGCGGCTGCTCGTACTGAAGAGGTTGTTCCTGTTGCGTCACAATCAGTAGAGGCAACACCAGCCGCGGCTGGCTCTACTGAGGGGGCTTCAAATGCGGTTGAACAAAACCCTGAGCTGGGTACGATCGCCGTCTTAACTGAACCTAAGGTGGCTGGGGAAAGTGTCGTCACCGTTGTGGCCGGGCAAGAATCTCTTCAGCCAATTACTGGTAAGGATGATGTTGCTGCCACGATGGGTACAGAGATAGGTACAGCTATCGACGCAGATGCCACGGTTACCCCAGAAATCACATCGGAAGCGACAGAGACTCCAGAATTCTCATCAAGGGTGCCGATTTGGATGCAAGCTGCTGCTGATCGTGAAGCTAAGCTAGAGCGGTTGCGATCAACGGCGATCGAAATAGATGAACCACCTGCTCGGCCAACATCTTCACTAGCATCCTCAGCACCTGATCGTACCGCTGCACCGCCAGCAGCAGTACCCCACTCCGTAGCCGAGACTGAATCAGCTACTGTTGATGTGGATCCGTTGCCAGAATTAGTGCTTGACGAGGGGTTTCTGTGGTCTGCGGAAGTATTGGCAGCCCAAGGTCGGCAAGCTGAAGACGTTTCCATTGAAGAAATTACCTGGTTAAAACGCCTACGTCAGGGACTAGACCGCACGCGGCGTAGTCTGGTTAACCAACTCAAAGCAATTGTAGGTCAGGGGCCGCTTAATCCAGATGCTGTGGAGTCGATCGAGGAACTCTTGCTGCAAGCGGATGTAGGAGTAGAAGCAACCGATTACATTGTGCAGGCGTTACAGCGGAAGCTACGGGATGAAGTGCTGCCACCAGAGCAAGCCATTGGTTACTTGAAGCAGTTGCTGCGCGATATGTTAGATGCCCCCCTACAGGGCAATAGTCGTCACCTAGCCCCTGAAAAGGGCGCACTGAATATCTGGTTAATCACGGGTGTCAATGGGGTGGGCAAAACTACAACGATCGGCAAACTAGCGCACATTGCCACCAAGTCAGGCTATTCTTGCTTGATTGCTGCCGCCGATACCTTTCGAGCAGCCGCCGTGGAGCAGGTAAAGATTTGGGGACAACGCAGTAATGTTGAGGTGATTGCCAATCCAGGGCAAAATACGGATCCAGCCGCAGTTGTGTATGATGCGATCGCTGCTGCCCAGTCACGGGGGACTGAATTGTTGTTGGTGGATACGGCTGGTCGCTTGCAAAACAAAAAGAATCTGATGGATGAACTCAGCAAGATTCGTCGAATTATTGATAAGAGAGCGGCTAATGCGAACATTCAATCATTTCTGGTATTAGACGCTAGCCTAGGCCAAAACGGGGTGCGCCAAGCCGAGGTATTTCTGGAAGCAGCTCAGTTGAATGGAGTCATTCTCACCAAGTTGGATGGCACCGCTAAAGGTGGAGTCGCACTAGCTGTTGTGCAACAATTGGGACTGCCCATTCGATTTATTGGCGCAGGAGAGGGCATTGAAGATTTACGTCCTTTCTCTAGCTATGAGTTTGTGGAAGCGCTATTAAGTGGCTAAGTGTCAGTGGCTAAGTGTCAGTGTAAGGGCTAAGTGTATGAGTGGCTTAGTATGACTCAGGGATTGACTGCGATCGACCTCATGGTGTCTCCAGTGCAATCAGTGTCTCCTACGACCACGATTGGTACAGCCCACAGCCTCCTCCATCAACAGGATGGCACAGATGTACTCATAGTCTCTCATCAAGATTATCCGCTTGGTCAGCTTTCTCGCCACGATTTAGATATGGCTGTTCACTATGGATTTGCCCACGCCCACGTGCAAGACTTTATGCGGTGCGATTGCATAGCTGTTACTGCTGATACACCAATTGCTGAGATGCAAGCCCTAGTTGCGGATAGTAACCCAGCTTCTCTAGTTGTGTTAGAGCACGATCGTCTAGTAGGCTATATTCCCCGCCATAGAATACCCCCAGTTTCCCCTGCATCCTTTACAGACCTGGATCCAGCAATTCCTGCCATTCCCCTCTTTCTGCGTCCTCTCCTTCACCAGCGCTTGCCCTCTCACCTCTGGCAACTATTGAACCATGCTGCTGACTTTGCAATTCATCAGGGGTTACAGTTATATCTCATTGGCGGAGCTATCCGAGATTTGCTGCTGGGCAGCGCTGATGAGCTATTACAATTGCATGATATTGACCTAGTGGTTGAGCCAGCCGATGGGCAATATCCACTAGCTTCAGGAGAAGCAGCATCTTCTGATGGCACCATACATCCTGCCCTCCAGTTGGCAATGGCTCTCCATCAGCTTTATCCAGAGGCGAAACTTCAGGGGCATAGCCAGTTTCAAACCGCCGACCTGTTATGGCATAGTCATCCAATATTCAATAACTTGTGCGTAGATATTGCTACTGCTCGCACGGAATTTTATTCCCATCCGGCAGACAATCCCCAAGTAAGACCCTGTACGATCGCCCAAGATCTTCATCGCCGTGACTTCACCATCAACACACTAGCGACGCGGCTGACGAGCCATGATCAGATGCCCTTGTTAGACGCTTTTGGCGGCTATAGGGATTTACAAGCTGCCACTGTCCGGGTTCTTCACCCCACTAGCTTCATAGAAGACCCCACACGCATTTATCGAGCAGTTCGATTTAGTGCCAAGTTAGGCTTCCAGCTTGAGTCTCGAACAGAGCACTACATTCGCTACGCCGTGGCACAGTTCCCTCAAATGTTTGCTCCATTGTTTTCTGGGAAGGGCGATCGTCGTCAATGGCCTGCGCTAGGTAGCCGCCTCAAGAATGAACTGAAATATATTCTCAAATCACCCAATTGGCAATCTGCCCTCAAATTACTGGCTGACCTAGATGCTCTTACCTGTCTTCACCCTACATTAAAGCTAACTCCTCGCCTGTGGCATAGGCTGCGACTGATTCATCGCTGTTTCCTGATTGCTAGCCGCCATTCACCATCCATTTCCACCTCAGTTACCTACTGGGAATATTTGCTAGAAACCCTGATTGCCGATCTGGAGCCGCAGTACCGCAGCATCGTTGCTCGTAACCTACAGTGCTCGCTAGAGAGCTGCGATCGCCTTGATCGTCTAGAGCACTATCAACAAGAAATCACCGATGGCCTGAAACAGTGCGATCGGCCTAGTCAAGTAGTGCATCTGCTTAAACCCTACAACACGGCTACCTTAGTCATAGTTGGTGTTTACAGCGATCAATCAGTCCGGAAGCAAATTTGGCGCTATCTCAGTTACTGGCGCTTCATTACCTCACCTCTGGATGGCAGTGACTTGCAAGCACTAGGCTATCAACCAGGCAAACAGTTTCGACAGATGCTAGAGGAATTAGTAGTGGCTGTGCTAGATGGCACAATTAACGCAGACTCGCCAGAAGAACAACGTCATCAAGCTGAGCAATTCCTCAGTGCTCGCTACACCAGGTTTTGAGCGCCAGGCAAACCCCATGCTAAGACCAACCATGCTAATGGTACCTTTACTGCAAAAAACTAGTCGGTTATACCTCTTCTTCTGCCTACTACAGTATGGATACGGTATAGACAGCTTTCCGGTCCTTACTACGAACTAATGGGTTATGTCGTTGGCCTTTGGAGAAAAAGATACTCCTGCGCAAAATTTTTGTTCCAAAGCTGCAAAGTTGTGCCATTTTGATAGCCAAGGGTTAGGTCGAGTGTTGGTACGTAGTCACCCGTAATAAATAAAACTGAGCCATGGCGTGAGGAGGTTGGTGTAATGGGATCTATCGTGCAGTCCAATAACATTTTTCTGCTAGGTCATCTGGCTAGAGCATTGTCGCTAGAGATGTTGCGTTATGCAACGTTACTGGCTATTGGCTTGGCTGCTGCCCCTAGCTTGGCCCAGTTTCCTACTCCACAGGCAAAATCATCGTCGGCATCGTCTTCGGTGCTAACCTACGGTGAACCTTTGCCCTATCTTGGCTCAACGGCTAGCCCAGCAGCATCTAGTAGTGCTGATAGCTCTCTAACAACAACTGCTGAGATGGCTAGCGAGACAATATTCGTTGGGGTTAGCCAAAGCATGGCTTCGGCCACACTTGTGCCATTTTCTATTCAGCTTACAAGTCTTGGGGTGGGTGAGAATCTGCACGCTCAGGTAGGTGCCCGATCGGATACGACTGCAAGGCCAACGTTTGTTCCTCGTGCCTTTGCACGCTATACTCATCGGGGGGCTGGTTATCTTGAAGGCTTTACGTCGTTGGGTGCTTTCGTTCCCTTCGATCTAGATAGCAACCTAGGTCTAACTTTCTTTGAAGGGCAACTTCTCATTCAGAACAACTCAGCTCTTGGTGCTAATGCTGTCCTTGGCCATCGGTTTTATGACCGAACTTTAGAAGCTGTCTACGGCG
>JANWZG010000345.1 GCA_025054735.1 Cyanobacteriota bacterium
CAATATGAACGAAAATTAAGCCTTTATCGTTCAGTAATTCTCTAGCAAGAACAAGTCGTTCATAGATCATTTGCAGAAAAGAATCAGTTCCTTTCCCCCAAATATCTCGATACGCAACCATTTCTAAAGTTGACTGCTCTTTTTCGATTGCTTCCTGCTCATCCCCGATCGCCACACTCATCGAAAAATCCGCACCCACATCAAACGGCGGGTCGATATAAATCAGATCGACCTTGCCCTTAAACTCTTGCAACAGCGATGCCATCACCAGCTTGTTGTCGCCCCAGATCAGCCGATTTCTAAAGTCATCCACACGGGGATTCTGCTGCTCAAACAACTCCAACTGCCCCGTCGCCGCCGCTGCCCGTCGCGGTTCATCAATGCTCTCAATCTTCTGCATCGGCATCGCACACCCGGCAATATCCACCTCGCGCCGTTGCCCATACTCGTCATACTTGCCCTCCCACACCAATTCTGTGCGTAGCGTCGAGAGCGGGTGCGGGTTGTGGGGGCCGTAGGTGGGTTGAGACATCATCAAGGCAAAAGTAAATTAAGGTTAGTAGTGACGACTTTAGTCGTCATCCAATATTCACTAAAGTGAATACTACGAACTTGAGTCGGGTTGCCAGGGAAGCCAATCTTCATCTAAAGCCTGTTCCAAGGTAAATTCAGGCTCTTCAGGAATCAAACGAACATCCAACTCACTCGCATTGAGGAACAGTTTTCTGCCATTGCGATATTCCAGCCTAAAGTTCTCCCGAAGGTGGTTTTTTAAGCTAGGGCTGTCTTTGAGTATGGCTTGAACTTGTAAGCGGCAGCTAGCAACCTCAAGCTTCCAACCTCGAAAACAATTTTCTCGTTCGGATTCCCAATACCGCAGCTTAAGAAAATGTTCACATAATCGCATCAAATAGCTAGAAATTTCTCGTTTATCACTTTTTCCCAGGCTCTCAATCTCCTCAATTAAATTTTCTAAGTCAAGGTTACTGAAGTCTCGTGCCCTTAATTGAGCAGCAGTCTCATTCAACCAAAGTTGGTAGTCTGTGTCGTATAGTGACGCTGGTTCAGCTTTAACTTGAGGTGCCATAACTCATTGCCTGCATCGGTGTTTTCATGAGGCCAAGCAGGCCTCAGCTCACTTAGGCCCCTTGGCTATCTTATCGAGTAATGAAGCACACTCGTAACACTCAAGCAGTTCGTGAGCAGCGCCCTAGAAGGCATCGTCAGACTTGAAGAAGAGTACCAATATTGTCTTGAGAATAATCTCAAAATCGTGCTTCAAACTCCAGTTACGCTGATATTTCAAGTCCAGGCGAATCACATCCTCAAACTTGCGAATTTTCGATCGACCACTCACCTGCCACTCACCAGTAATCCCTGGCTTTACATCTAGCCGTTGCCACTCTGGGACATCATATTTTTCAATCTCATCCACAGAAGGGGGACGAGTTCCTACTAGGCTCATTTCCCCTTTCAACACGTTCCAAAACTGGGGAAACTCATCTAGACTGGTCTTGCGCAGAAAGCGTCCAACCTTGGTAATGCGAGGGTCATTCTCATTTTTGAAGAAGTTGCCCTCTGCTTGGTTCTCAACTTGGGATTTAAGGGCTTCTGCATTAGCAACCATGGAGCGAAACTTCCAAATGCGGAAGCGTCGGCCCATCCACCCAGAGCGCACTTGGCTAAAAAAGATAGGGCCAGGGCTGTTCAGCTTAATAGCAATAGCAATGGGAATAAATAGGATTGCGGTGATCCCCAAGCCAACTAGTGCCCCAACAATGTCGATCGCTCGCTTTACCTTTGATCGCACAGAGGGATGGTATGCAGTGCGATCTTCAGCATAGGATGGTAGAGACACTGGCGCGTCACGGTTCTCTGGTAATAGAGAGACGCTAGCATCATCAGAATTGTCGGACTTGGTTATAGATGGGTCTAACTCAGGAGGCATCTCATCCGCCGTGGGCGTTTCTATCTTAAAGAAGTTTTCCATCCCAGTTAGAGACATCACCTCTAGGGGTTGGTTCTTCACATTCCATAGCACAACGTCAACCCCGTGCGCCTTGGCAATTTTCTGGCTAGAAACTAGTGCCCCAATGCCGCTGCTATCAACAAAGGTAGTTTGCTGAAGATCTAACACGATTTGACTAGGTTTCGGGTCAGCCTCACATGCTATCTGACACTTTTGTTTGAGACTAACAGCCTGATGAACACTCAGCAGTTTGGGAAGGCGGAGTATGGATCGTTGGTTGAACTGAATAATGGCGATCGGTTCCTCAGAAGATTTATGTTCCATGGTGCGATGTTTTTGAAGTCGAGAAAAATGTTTGGAAGAAAATCTTGAACATGAGTGATCGATAGCTCAACGGACTTAGGAAATCCTAACATCTAGCAGACGTAAGCACTCCGGTCAAGGCAACATAGTAAACATCCTTGAACATTAGTTAACGAAACTGTTGTCTAAATCGTCTTCAAATCATCAATTACTAGTATCTACGGATATAATACGCAACAAGGCTTACACTTAAAGCTATCTTTACAGTCAAGATTACCCGTCTACCTGCACACAGCTAAACTAGAAGCTGCCAGAGGCCGTACCAACCTTATACTTGCAGATCCCAGCTAGGTTTCAGATCGAACCTCTCTGCCACCCAGGGAGTGAGGTTGTCAAGCTCATTACACTAGCCGTCGGTACCCAAAAATTGATACCAGACGGTTTAATCTTACCAGTCTATGCACCCTGACCATAACTACCTGTAATTAATCTACCAAGACTTCATGAACGACTCAACTATTCTGTCTGGCTAGCAGATAGCAATACGCTGGGAGCGCAATTGTTAGTAGTGTGGTAACAAAAACGTTAGGTATAGCGGGTTGCAATGACTAGACGATACTACAGGTTGCTGCCCTGTTTGCATTGAAGTCAAGCCATAGAACCCTTATCATAAAGGTTACACAGTTACAGTTTTCAACAGCTAACGCCGCCTCTATGCAGACTGAATATCAGCAACGTCGTCAACGAATGATGGAAAAAATTGACCAGGGTACTGCTATTTTTCGCAGCGCACCCATGGCCATTATGCACAACGATGTGGAATATAACTTCCGGCAAGATAGTGATGTTTATTACCTGACTGGGTTTGAAGAGCCGGAAACTGTTGTTGTGCTAGCGCCCCATCATCAGGAACACAAGTTTGTATTGTTCGTGCGTCCTAAAGATCCAGAGCAGGAAACCTGGACGGGTACTCGAGTCGGCGTAGAGGCAGCCAAGGAACTGTATGGGGCTGATGCTGTGTATTCTATCGCCGAGCTAGATGAAAAGTTGCCGCAATATTTGGAAAAGGCTGATCGGATTTATTATCGCCTGGGGCACGACGAGGCGTTTAATGCAAAGGTGTTGAAACACTGGCGGCAACTAATCCGCACCTATCCAAAAACGGGAGTAGGCCCGATCGCCTTAGAGGATCCCATTCTGACTCTCCATAGTCTGCGACAAGTGAAGAGTGATGCAGAGATAGCTCTGATGCGTAAGGCGGCTGACCTCGCAGTGGAAGCCCATAACTTAGCACGGACGATTGCCCGTCCTGGCCTGTATGAATACGAAATCCAAGCAGAAATTGAGCATCACTTCTGTAAGCATGGTGCTGGGCCAGCCTATCCATCCATCGTAGCTTCTGGTGCAAATGCTTGCATTCTGCACTATACCCACAATCGTCGCCAACTTCAGGCTGGTGATTTATTGCTAATTGATGCAGGCTGTACCTACCAGTTCTACAATTCCGACATTACTCGTACATTCCCCGTTAGCGGCAAATTTACCCCAGAGCAAAAAGCCATCTATGAGATTGTGTTGCGGGCACAGCTAGCGGCGATCGAGCAGGCACAACCTGGTAACCCCTATGCCAAGCTCCATGAGACATCTGTGCGGGTTATCGTCGAAGGACTGATGGAGTTAGGCTTGCTTCAGGGGGATATTGAAGAAATTATTAAGGAAGAAAAGTATAAGCCCTTTTTCATGCATCGTACAGGGCACTGGTTAGGGATAGATGTCCATGATGTGGGGGTCTATGCCTATGGTGAAACACCTTATAACCTGCAACCAGGCAATGTTTTTACTGTAGAGCCGGGGATATATATTGCTCCAGACATTAAGCCGGCTGAGGGGCAACCAGACGTGCCTGATCGCTGGAAAGGCATTGGTGTGCGGATTGAAGACGATGTACTTATTACCCCAACGGGGCATGAGGTTCTGACAGCGGGCGTACCCAAATCTGTTGAAGCGATGGAACGTTAAGTTTCCAGCCTGTTGGCCATGGCAATAATTCCAAGAGCTGCCCACAACGCGCAGATCCACTACTGTTGTTCAGTGGGGTGACCATCCTAAAAGTTCAAACGTG
>JANWZG010000346.1 GCA_025054735.1 Cyanobacteriota bacterium
TCGCAGGCAGCCGTGTTGGTGTAGAAGCATTACTAGCACGACTACGATCAGATTCACGCCTCGCAACCCTAGAAGCAAATTTATCCTTTGTTAACTGGATGCCCTTCCAGCGCCTGAAGGTGCGGTTGCGCTCTGAGATTATTACCCTAGGTCAGCCTATAGCTAATCCACATCACTATGCTGGCACCTACATTGATCCCAGCGATTGGAATAGGCTGATTAGCGACCCATCTGTCACTGTGTTGGATGTTCGTAATCGATACGAAGTAGACTGCGGCACCTTTAACCGGGCCATCAATCCTGAAATCGATTCATTTGCAGAGTTCCCCAATTTTGTGCACCATAACCTTGATCCCCAGGTTCATCGCAAGATTGCCATGTTCTGTACAGGCGGTATCCGTTGCGAAAAAGCCAGTGCTTACATGCTGTCTCAAGGATTTGAGCAAGTCTATCAACTCAAGGGTGGCATTCTCAAATATTTGGAGACGATTCCTGCCCATGAGAGTCAATGGCACGGTGATTGTTTCGTGTTTGATGACCGGGTGACATTGAACCACAACCTCCAACCCTCTCATCATCCCTAGCGGCTTCTTCACCACAAGTTAACATAGGGCGATCTAGTAGTTGAGGACGATGTTTAGCATTTGCATCAGCCCACTACTTGCCAATGTACCCCCACTTATCATCTACCCTGACAGCGGCCAGGCCGTTAATAAATGGACGCGCATCTTCAAATTGAAGATTGATCACAAACAGCCCAGTTCTATCGATGTAGCCCCACTTGTTGCCAACGCGAACTGCTGCCAGCCCATCGGAAAAGGCTAAAACGTCATCAAATTCTAGACGCACCACTAGCTTGCCTGTCTTGTCAATAAAGCCATATTTGTCGCCATTGCGTACCCAAGCTAACCCCTCGGAAAAGTTGGCATTATCGTCGAACTGCGGTGCAATCACAATTTCACCTGTGCGATCAATGTATCCATAGCGATCGCCTACCCGTACTCGCGCTAATCCCTCAGAAAATCGATGTGCCACATCATACTGCGGGGGAATGACAAAATGACCTTGAGGATTAATAAACCCATACTTGCTCTTCAGCATCACCCGTGCCAACCCTTCAGTAAAGCGCTCCCCGCTCTCAAACATAGGGGGAATCACCCATGCCCCTGCTTTATTGATATAGCCATAGTGATGATCTAGTTCCACACCAGCCAGCCCCTCACTAAAGGTACGAGCAGCACTTTTATACTGAGCAGGAACCACCAGTCGTCCAGTTTTGTCAATGTAGCCATAGTGATGATCCAGTTCCACCCGTGCTAGCCCTTCAGCAAAACGCTCCCCACTAGAATATTGTGCCGGGATCACCATATTGCCAGCTTCTGTGATGTATCCCCAAAGACCGTCCTTATCCACACAGGCTAGTCCTTCTGAAAATTGGTAGGTGCTCTGGCGAAAGATATTGCGAGGATTAACTGGGAACTGAGGTTTGATTGCAAAGTCGCCCTTGCGATTGATGTAGCCTAGTTTACTGTCCACAATTACCGGAGCCAGAGACTCATAGAAAGATAGCCCTAGGTCAAACTTAGGAGCAATAACACTATAGCCAGGTTTCTTGACCTCAGGTTTGGTTACAGTCACAGCCGGAGGAACTATTTGGGACACATCCGGAACTGGTAAATCCAGTGCTTCTAGCACATCTGCTGCTGTCTGGAAACGAATGGCTGGGTCATAGCACACCATTTTGTCCAGAATGTCTGAAAAGTTTTGGCTGATCTGTGGTGCTTGGTCGTGCCAAATAACCTCTTGCATATCCGGATCACGGGGCAATTGGTTCGGCAAAAGCCCAGTCAGTGCCTGGATAATAATCATTCCGACCGCATAAATATCGCTACAAAGCTGAGGGTTACCCTCCTGTTGCTCCTTAGGCACATACCCCGGAGTACCAACATCTAAACTTTGCGTCAGTGCACCTGAAGCATCTAGCCCCAGTGTCCGAATAACTTTTATAGAGCTAAAGTCTAGCAACATCAACTTTTTATCACGCCATCGGCGTAGCAGATTATTCGGGTTGATGTCTAGGTGAATCACCTTTTGGTGCTGGACAAATACCAAAATCTCTAGGATTTCTTGCAGCAGGGCGATCGCTTCATCCTCTTCCAGCTTGATCCCCAACGGCAATTTTAGGCTATGACCATCAATGAACTCTTGGATGAGATAAAACTCGCTGCCCTGCTCAAAATAAGCAATCTGACGCGGAATTTGCTCATGCTTCCCTAGGGTCGCAAAAACCTTAATTTCAGTTTCAAAAATATCCCTAGCAGCCTGCAACACCACAGGATGGTTAACACGAGGCCTATAGCGCTTGACGACAACTTTTGGCCCACCACGGCGATAGGTGTCATCTGCCAAGTAGGTCTTGCCAACACCACCCTTGCTGAGTTCTCGGATCGTTTCGTAGCGTCCACCGACTAACATTAGGTTTCCTGCAATACCAGTAATGATGTAACAATTCGCAGTGTATATAGCAGCCCGTGCTAAGCAAACAAGCAGCCCAGCAAACCTGCTAGCTTCCAACCTGACACCGTTAGTCCTTCACCGTAGGTGAACATGACTATGCAGTAAGTCGTTGACGGTTACAGCAGTTAGCCTAGTCCAAATCCCCCAAACCAGACCTCTTAGCTTTGCCTACAATTCAATGATGACACAATTCGGAGCTTATACCGCTGTAGCTAGCATGACATCAATGCACCAGAAAGTACATCCACTTGCTAGACTAATCTCAAAGCATCATCATAATAAAAGTTGAAATTTCTTAAGCATTATTTACCTAATTCAATGCTGAATTCGTCTGCTGGTTTAACGTCAGTCAAACAGTGGTGCAAACAGACCCTTCTGTTTGGCCATGATCCCAATGCTGAACTCTTAGCAATCTTAGTGGTCTATTTCGTCCAAGGCATTTTGGGACTGTCTCGCTTGGCCATTAGTTTTTTCCTCAAGGATGACTTGGGGCTAACCCCAGCACAGGTGTCAGCTATGCTTGGTGTTGCAGCTCTGCCCTGGATGGTAAAGCCACTGTTGGGATTCATTTCAGACGGACTGCCAATTTTTGGTTATCGCCGTCGCCCCTACTTGGTGCTATCTGGCTTGATGGGGATGTCGGCATGGCTGGCGCTAGCAACAGTTGTGGACACAGCATGGGCGGCAACGATCGCGATCGCAATTGGGTCGCTTTCAGTTGCTATTAGTGACGTAATCGCTGACTCGCTGGTTGTAGAACGTGCACGGGGCGAGTCGGTTAGCAGCACTGGTTCCTTACAATCTCTCTGTTGGGGTACATCAGCTCTGGGTGGCTTAATCACCGCCTATTTTAGCGGCTCATTGCTGGAGCAGTTTAGTAGCCAAACTTTGTTTGCGGTTACAGCAGCATTCCCCTTGATTGTGTCAGCCATTGCTTGGTTGATTACTGAGTCTCCCGTAGAGAGTAAGTCTGAGTGGGCAGTAGTGCGAACTCAGCTTCAAGAGCTGCGATCAGCCATTAGTCAAGCAGCGATATGGATGCCCACAGTGTTCATTTTCCTGTGGCAAGCAATGCCCACTGCAGAATCTGCTTTCTTTTTCTTTACTACCAATGAGTTGGGCTTTGAGCCAGAATTTCTAGGACGTGTGCGTCTGGTCACGAGTTTGGCTTCATTGTTAGGTATCTGGCTATTCCAGAAATTTTTTAAGACTGTGCCGTTTCGCCAAATTTTTGCTTGGTCTACGGTAATTTCAGCGGTCTTAGGCATGACTACTCTACTACTGGTTACCCATGCTAACCGGGCACTGGGCATTGACGATCGCTGGTTTAGTCTGGGAGACAGTCTAATTCTCACCGTCATGGGGCAAATTGCCTATATGCCCGTGCTGGTATTAGCAGCAAGGCTATGTCCACCAGGTGTAGAGGCAACCTTGTTTGCCTTACTAATGTCAATTAGCAACTTGGCAGGCGTTGTTTCCTATGAATCTGGGGCCATGATTATGCACTGGCTAGGAATCGATGAGCACAACTTTACTAACCTGCCCCTGTTGGTGGTGATTACCAATGCCACTACCCTCATACCCTTAGTGCTGATTGGTTGGCTGCCATCGGATCAAAATGACCTAGAGCAGCAGCGAGAAATTCACAGCCCAGCCCACGCTGGCATATTGGATCCAGAACTGTCACTGTCTAAGCATATGGGACAGGCATTTCTTCCTGATTTTGTTCCCGAATTAGTTTCTCAACGCTCTGAGGCTGAGTAGATGCAGACGACTTCCCTTGATCGAACTATCCTGTCCTATGACCAAAAAGCGTGGCGGCGTGGCTATCGCTCCCAGCCCCATGAGTTTGACTATTGGATTGATGATGTTG
>JANWZG010000347.1 GCA_025054735.1 Cyanobacteriota bacterium
CCACAATCAAAATGCGATAGCGGGGTTGGTTAGGCATAAGGCCCGTGACGCGCTGACCAAAGTGGGAAGGCCGAAGAGTAGCACCTGTGGTCAGTTTCACAGGCAACATCAACTGAAATGTTGTGCCTTGGTCGATCATGCTGGTTACAGTTAAATCACCCCCCATCAACCGCGCTAACTTGCGACTAATTGCTAGACCTAAACCTGTGCCTTGTTGCGATTGTCGCCCCGCTGCTGCCTGAGAAAATGCCTCAAACACTACTTGCAACTCTTCAGCAGCAATTCCCACTCCCGTATCTTCCACCTCAATGTAAAGTTTGGTGTAGGAGCGATCGTGGGTCATCTCAGGCGTTTGCTCAAGGGTATATACCCGTAATATCACATGACCACGGGATGTAAACTTGACTGCATTGCTGAGCAGGTTTAGCAAAATTTGGCGCAGTTTTTGTGCATCTACTTCAATGTATTGCGGCACCCCTGGCAAGTACTCTAGGCATAGTTGCAGACCTTTGGCTACCGCTCGCTGGCTAAACATCACATGTAGTGAATTGACAAGCTCTGCTAAATCAGTAGCTTGGGGATTTACCTCTAGCTTGCCTGCTTCAATCTTAGAGAAGTCTAAGACATCGTTGATTAGTTCTAGAAGATGTTCACTGCTGCGGTAGATGCTGTCAATATCACGTCGCTGCTTTGCTGACAGGGTATCATCTTGTCGCAATAGCTGCGTAAAACCCAGAATCACGTTGAGGGGAGTGCGGAGTTCGTGGCTCATATTGGCCAGAAATGCACTCTTGGCTTGGTTTGCCACTTCAGCAGCTTCTTTGGCACGCCGTAGTTCCTGCTCAGTGCGTTTGCGATCAGTAATATCTCGCACGATCACCAGACACTCCTCTGGCCCGCAGGGAACCAGCCGGATCTCCTCATCGCGCAGTTCTCCATGCTTCACCAGTTGGTGTTCCCAGATTTGCAACTCACCCGTCGCTAGTGCTTGATCAATCTGACGGAGTTGATTCTGCAATAAATCGGGAGGGAGCACCTCCGATAGGTGTTGCCGAATCGGCAAAAACACCCCATCATCAGAGTCAGGAGGAGGGAAGAAGCTATAGCAAGAGCCATCGCGCCCCACCCGTAACAGCAAGTCAGGGATTGCTGCTAACATTGCCCGGTTAGTAGCCTCGCTTTGGCGTAATTTCGCCTCGCTAGTTTTCAGGGCTAGCTCTGCCTGCATACGCTGGGTCACGTCTTGCACTACTACTAAAACCTCATCCTCACCCATGGGCACAATCCGTGCTTCTTCATAAAAAGTATTGCCTTGGTCTTCAAATTGATACTCTTGCAGTTGGATTTGCCCAGTAGCGAGGGCACGCTCGGCTAGGGCTATGCGATCTAGCGCAATGTTTGCTGGCAAAAACTCCGTAATCCAGTGTTGACTGCTGTCTTTAGCAGCCGATAGCCAATGCACAGTTTCTTGGTTAATGATGTCGAGATACAGCCCATCGCGCCGCATCCGAATCAATAAATTGGGGATAGCTGCAATCAGAGCACGGTTTTTTGCCTCGCTTTGCCGCAGGTTTTCCTCAGCTTGGTGACGATCGCTGACATCCTGCACTAAGGACAACACGGAAACTCCTCGTCCAGTCCCATTTGTCAGTGCCGAGTTATACCATTCACAGTAAATAATCGTGCCATCCCGGCGGTAATTGCGATTCCGAGAAATGTTGCGAGTGCCTGCCCACAGATCAGCCATGACTTGGTTGACCTGCTCTAGGTCATCCTCAACAACCAACTGGAACTGATGATAGGTTTTGCCCACTACTTCCTCAGCCTTCCAGCCAAACATAACCTCAGCCTGGGTTGACCAATAGGTAATTCGACCGTCTTGATCCCAGCGAATTGTTGCCAGGGGTGAGTTTTCTATGTGGGAGTTTAATTCTTGCAGAGCTTGCTGGAGAGCAGCCGTTTGCTTAGCAACCTCTTGGTGCAATGCTTGGGCGTAGTGTTGACGAAGGTAATCACTGTCATGCAGTTCAGCCACCATTTGCTCAAAGGAGAGGCGCAGGCTTTCTAGCTCTAGCAGATGACTCTTAGGCAGGGTTTGGTCGCGATTACCGGCTGCAACTTCACGGTGAGCTTGGGCAAGGCGTTGCAGCGATCGTCCTAGGCGACGTGATGTCCACATGCCTATCACTATGGCTGCCGCTAGCACCAGTCCAGACAGCATTACAGTACGTAGCAAGTTAGCTTGAATGTGCGCTGTGAAATCGGACTCTGGCACCACAGTAACAATCAACCAGTCCAGGCCATAGGCATCAGCGTAGGGGGCAACGCTTAAAAAATACTGATCGCGACTGGTTCCTTCTGGCCGAAATACCAAGGTTTGGGGCGATCGTAGCGTTGCTAAATTATTGAAGGTTTTACCCAGGTAAGCATAGGCTTGCTGAATCACCGGGTCAGCCACCTCTTGGGGAGAAAGGCGTTGAAATGTCAGAGCGTTTGGATCACTAGTTTCACTCAAACTTGGTTGGCCAGATCCTCGATACACTGCATCTCCCGTTGAGGTGGCAATCAGCAACCCCTGACGATCAACAACGAACACATCCCCACGTTTTCCGACTTTAATACCCTGAAGAAAATCACTGAGTTGGTTTAGGCTAATGTTGACAGCAAATACACCCATCAACTGGTTGGCTCGGTCATACATAGGGGCATAGGCATTCAGGGTCAGTTGACTATTAGCTCTGACTTGGTAGGGGTCTGTCCAGCCCGGTTTCCTAGTTTGCACTGCCTTGCGGAACCACGGGCGATTGCGCACGTTCGCGTTTTGGATAGCCCTTATATAGCGGCCTAGACTTCCATCCTTAGTTACGCTGTAAAACCGTTTTGTCGCTGGGTCAGCCGCTGTAGAGACTGCTGCTTCAAAGGGCAACTCGTCAGGCTGCAAGCGAATTGCTGCCCCACGGCCTCCAAAATCAACACGATGGCTAGCCCTCAGATCTCCTCGGGGCGTTCCGACTAGTAATGTGGTTAACTCTGGCATCTGCTGATGTTGCAGAATCAGATACCGGTGTAACTGGTCAAGGTTATCAAGACTAATGACTCCAGCATTAATAGCCGCAATGTGCCGTTGGTTCGTGCGGTGTGCCCGTTGGAGATAGAGATCGAGTTCCTCAGTAACCTGATGCTGCACATTGTCCATTAACTGCCTAGCAACATCTTGCACAGTCTGCTGGCCACTACGATAAGACCAATAGCCCACCAAACTCACCACACCAACCACTTGCACTACAAATGGTACAGTTAACACCCAATGCAACGGGATTTTAGTTGTCCAATTAGGGCATTGACGCACTATTACCTGCAATATTCGACGCATAAGGTGCATAGTTCACCATAGTTAAATCCTAAGCCGAAACTATGCCCATTGTGGTTGGGGTACTAAACAATGTGCAGATCACCAATAACAGGGAAAACAGAACAATCCTGGGAATAATCAGTTTGCTACTCTTCATCAATTATTCCCATATCTCATACCCATCTGTAAATGTAGAGATCAGCATCTTGTAGGTCTTATGAGTACTTTCTGCCTAGGGAAGGTGCGTAGGGCCTTTTCCTACACCAAGTGGCAGAAGCAACTCTGTAAGTTTAATGAACGTCCCCATCCATGACTAAGAAGATCAAGTGAAGATCAAGTATAGTGATGGGCAATTTAAATCAATTGAGAACATCTGAAATTTGCTGTAAGAGGGCACCCTGTATGATGACTAGGACTGTTTCTGCCATTGTCACTATCCTGACGCTTGTAAGCAGCAACTATCTTGCCTATGCTGTTCCTTACGAGTCACCCATTATTGTTGCTCAGTCTGTCTGGCGTCCGTTCCGAGACCCCAACGGAAAGTTCACAGTGCTCATGCCCGGAGACCCTAAACAGCAACGACAACAACAACAAACCCGCCTCGGCAACTTAGACATCTATACCTTTGCTGTAGAGCAACCTGGGCTGTCTGCTCACCTTGTCACCTATACCGACTTTCCTGCCGAATCTATTCAAAATGTTGACCCTAATAAGTTACTAGACAGTGGACGAGATGAGGTATTGCGACGGGTGCAGGGCAGTTTGTTGTCTGAGAGTCGCATCTCACTCAACGGTGCCCCTGGGCGCGAACTGAAGATTAAAGCACCGGGTGATCTGATTATTCACAGTCGCATCTACATGGTGAATCAGCGCCTCTATCAACTGATCGTGGTTGCGCCAGCTAGCAAAGCCGCCAACCTCAGTGGTAGTATTCGTGGGTTCTTTCAGTCATTTCGTCTGTTGTGAGGCGGTTCAAGTGTTAGTGAATCGGGCGAGTACCACACTTTGAGCT
>JANWZG010000348.1 GCA_025054735.1 Cyanobacteriota bacterium
AGGGTTTTGCCTGTACCGGGTTGCCCCACTAGCAACACACCTTTGGGAATGCGCGCACCGATGGCTGTAAATTTTTCTGGTTTTTTCAGGAAGGTGACGACCTCTTGCAGTTCTTCCTTTGCCTCTTCGATACCGGCAACATCATCAAACATTACGCCAGTCTTGGCTTCCATCTGAAATTTGGCGCGAGATTTGCCAAAATTCATCGCCTGTCCTGGGCCTGCCCCTGTGCGCCGCAGAATCATCATCAAGGCCAAGATCAGCAGAAAAATTAACAGGAGGTTAGCTAAAAAACCCGCTGCTATACTGCTATCCACCGATGGATTCACGGCAAAGCTCACATCGCTGTCCTTGAGTTGCCTAACCACATCGTCGTACCGATCAAACAAGATGACTTGATAGGGAGCATCGTTTGCAGACTGATTTTTGAGTCTCACCCTAGCAACCCCTTGGGTGGGGTCAATCTCCACGTCACTGATTTCTCTTGCCTTTGCCTTGGTCAGAAATTCACTGTAGCTGAGTGAACGCTGCTCACTGTTGGCATATACGGGAGCACCGATTAAGGACTGTATGGTCAAGAGGCTAATAGTCAGCATTCCCGCGATCGCGGCACGTTTAGAGCGGCGACGATGAACCACAGGCATCAATCTAGAATTAGTCATAGTGAACGTAGTAACAGTCTGTGAGGCAAAGTGCTTAGAACCCTAGTTTAACGTTGGAACCTCAGAATTAGGTTGAATTTAATGCAACATCCTGCTACGTTTCGTAGTTTGGGTTTCGAGGCTAGGTTTCACTGAGGGCAGCAATTAGCCGGTCGACACGATCGTTAATTGGGTTGGGTGCATCTTCAGAGTCGGTATCATCACTATCACCAGCTTGCCGCCGGGCAGCTTTTGCCAACAGTGAATCTGCATAGGCGTAGGCCGCTCGTCGATCAGCCGTAGACTGGGCACCCGCCAAGCTAACCAACTCCTCTCGACGCTGTTCGTCCGTGAGTGGGGTTACCTGCACAACAGTACGCACCTTGCCGCCGCTTCTATCTGGAGCGTCAATTACTCGCTTGTCAACTCGCAGGTGGTGTGCTGCCATGGCTGCTACGATCGGTTGATGGGTTACACACAACACTTGGTGACGGGTTCCCAATTGATAAAGCTTGTCTGCGATCGCCCAAGACACCCTACCAGACACCCCTACGTCAATTTCATCAAACACTAACGTATCCACCGGGCTGACATGGGAAAAACAGGCTTTCAACGCCAATAAAAATCGACTCATTTCCCCACCCGATGCAATCTCTGCCAACGGTTGCAGCCCTTCACCCGGATTAGGGCTAAACCAGAAGCTAACGTCGTCAGCTCCAGTCGCAGTCGGTTCTGTAGCCGTGAGCCGCACCTGAAACTGCACCCGATCCATCGCCAATGGTCGCAGTTCATCAAGTAGCTGAGCTTCTAGGGTTTGAGCTGCTTGCTGCCGTAGAGTGGTCAATTGTGCACAGGCGGCCATCAGGGTGGCTTGTGCTGTGTGGGTGGCCTGCTCCAGTTCTTCTAGGGACTGTCCACCCCCCATTAGATCGACTAGTTCCGCTTGAATTCGCTTCTGGTGAGCGATCGCATCCTGTAAGGTAGGGCCATACTTGCGACAAATCTGCTTCAACGCCGCAATTCGCTGGGTAACGACCTCTAATCGCTGGGGATCTGCCTCTACAGAATCACCATAGGAACTGATGCGTCGTCCTGCATCCTGCACCAACGCCAGAGCTTGCTGTACCATGTCGCTAATTGCTTCTAGGCTGGGGTCATAGACAATCATCTCTTCTAAGACCGCGACGGCCTCACCCATCAAGTCAGCACTGGCAGGACTATCAGTTTCAGTTTGATACAGCAATTGATAAACCTGATAGCTCTGGCGCTGGAGTTCAACGGCATGGTTTAGGCGCTGTTGCTCTCGTTCTAAAGCTTGCAACTCTTGAGGATCACTCAGTCCAACGGTCTTTAGTTCCTTGAGTTGCCGCTTGTAGGCCGTCAGTCGTTCCTGACGTTCCTGCTCCAGCAGTCGCCGTCGTTCCCATGCTTGGTAAGCTTGTTGAAATTTGTTAAAAGCATCTGCCACCCGTTGGCGCTGTGCCAACAAGTCAGCACCCCCAAAGTTATCTAGCCATTCTTGCTGCACAGATGAATGCCCAAGGAGCATGGTCTGTCCCTGGGCAGTAATGTCTACCAAGTAATCTCGAAGTTGGGCAACTTGCGACAGGTTAAGCACAACTCCATTGAGTCGAGAGCAACTGGCTAACTTGCCATCGGTGTAGGTTAGCTCTCGGCTACAAACTAGAGTGCCATCTGGAAGTGGCTGAATTGTTTGGCTGGCTAGCCAAGCCTGAAGCGGAGGTGTGAGATCGAAGGTGGCTTCAATTTTCGCCGTTTTAGCTCCCGATCGCATCATGCGGGGAGTAACGTCGCCGCCTAGTGCAGCCGCGATTGCATCCAGGATGATCGACTTCCCCGCCCCTGTTTCACCAGTTAAGACAGTTAACCCCTCGCTAAACTCAAGGTCTAGCCGATCAATTAAGGCAATATTTTCGATCCTTAAGAAGCGCAGCATGGGGGTTTAACATCTACTCAACCAGACGGATTGATGAAATTTGATCATTAAAGCTACGGTCAACAGTTACGAGGTTATTATAAACACCCGGCCCAAGGGTTAGACAACGCCCTTTGTAGTCTGCATCTGTGCACAACTGCCATGTACCTGATGTGATGACAACAGACGACACACGATCATTGAGACCGATAGGTACCAGAGTAGCAACATTCTCCACAAATGTTGCCTGCATTCCCTTCTGATCGGCATGTTCAAATAGAGTGATGCTACCTGTTTTCGGCGCAGCGCTGGGTGATGGTGTTGGCGATGGCGATGGGGATGGCATCGGTGATGGGGATGGCATCGGTGACGGTGATGGTGTTGGCACTGCCTGAGGTGAGGGTGGTGGATAAACAATCTTGCCGTCTTTAACAACGGTCAAGCTATTTACACCGTCTGCTTGAGCGGTAAACCTAAATTCCTGGCCAGCAACGGGAGTTACATTAGTATACAAAACACCCACGTTCACATTTGTAGCTCGAGCTGGCGCACTGTTTAGGATTTGTCTGCCTGCCTTTTTGTCAAAGACATTCATCAACAAACGGCCCTGTTCCCGGAAGACCCGAACTGCATAGTTAGCATCTTGGTAAGTGCGCAGGGTTCCCGATAAGGACGTTCCAGGTGAGGGAGATGGCGTAGGGCGAACCGTAGGAGTTGGTGACGGAGTAGGACGCACAGTCGGCGATGGTGATGGCGTAGGGCGGACTGTAGGAGTTGGTGAGGGTAAGGGGGTAGGAGTCGCCGTAGGCATGGGAGAAGGGATAGGTGAAGGCGGCGGCGAGGCTATGGGTGTGGGTGTAGGCGATGGTAGTGGAGCACCAGCGATCGTTGCTAGATCTGCATCATGGGTAAAGTAAAGGTGCGGCAACTCCCTGCCATTGAGCATCCGACGAGTTAATCGCCAACCAGGATTCAGGGTCACCTTCATATAGTCGCGGACAGTGCTAGCTGTGCGACCAATTTCCACTTCAGGTAGCCTGCGATCGGACGGAGTAGCCACCAATGCCACATAGCGATCTAAAGGCACAAGCCGCAATGTATATTTGAGGCCATAGTCTTGGTCAGCCGCACGCATAGAGTAGCCGTTGCTATCAGTACTCCGCCCACAAATGCCCGTAAAATCAAAGTTTAATAGCAGAGGCTGTACAGTTTGGGCAGCATCTTGATTTTCTACCCAACAGAGCCGTCGGTTGTTTATCTGCTGCACAATAATCAAGTTGTAGGCCGTTTGCCCACGGGGAACAGCCATGACGATATATTGCGATTGATCAATTTCCTTTTTGTCGAAGGTAACGGCTAACAATGGGGCGATAGCAACTGATGTACTGACAACAAGACCTGCAAGTACTGAAAATAGTTGTTTTGTGGTGGTCTGCATACCTTACTAACTCCGGTGATGTCTACGGTGTCTACTGGTCTCCGTATGGTTTGACGGATAAACTGGTCTCTGTATGGTTTGACGGATAAATTAACCCCTAGTTTCCAGGCTTGGTTATTGGGCGAGTATACAGTAGTTTTTATACTGCCCTCTCAAAAGCCAACGCAAATTAACGATTTGCCTGATTCTCTGTTCATAACCAGTTTGTACCTGTTAGTTCACAGTCAGGACTTAAGTCCTAATGACAATCCCGCTGTAGCGATAGTTTGGGGAAATGATACTAGAGAGTTGATACAGGTTGTTCTCCCTTATCTGTTACCTGTAGCCTGCCAACACAACCTACTATC
>JANWZG010000349.1 GCA_025054735.1 Cyanobacteriota bacterium
GGTTTTCTAAGAACACACCCACTTGTCCATTTGCCAGCGGCAGGCCATAGCCACGGATAGAAATACCCTCTCGCCGAGATTGGGCAGATGGCACACTTTCAGGGGAAAGGGGCAAATGAAACACCCAATCTGTGCACACAGGCTGCTGATGAGCACGAGTTTCATCAATCAACTGATCAAGTTCGTAGGAGCGCACAAGCTGCAACAACAACCGCGGTGTTACGAGTTCCCACTGAGGGATAGCCAGCAATTTATGGGCAGCCGCGTTACACCAAACTAGGCGATTCTCGTCATCCAACTGAAGATAGGCGATCGGTGCACGGTAAAGAACCTGCTTCCAAGCCTCAACTTGTTGTTCTAGCTGTTGACAACGCTCTTGTTGATGACCAACTACGGTGGCTAACTGAAAAACAGCGGCCATCGGTACCTGGGACGATGTTCTGAATGTTCTGGGGGAACCAAGCGATGCCCTAAGGTCTACATTGCCCAGTGCCTCAGCTATCTGGAGACGCAATCGCCGTCGATACCAAGCCATAATCGCCAGTCCGATCGCTAGCCCTAGCAAAAACTGCAGCATAGCTTTAAGGAAATAGGTTATAAGGTCGCAGACGATGAACTCAAGAACGTATCTAACAACTGAACCTGGTACCTAGAGTTGGGCTATGCCCACCCCACAATGCCTACGGCAAAATCTGTTCAGGCAGTAACATCAAACGTACCCGCAGTATTCAATATTTAGGAGTCACTACCTAGATCCAAAGCCATTGGCATCATCTTAACGCTTTTCTGAGTGGTCAAGGCAGCGATCAATGCAGATCAAGGGAATTAGCTTATCCCTGATATTCCTTAGCGGCTAAGGGTTTTAGGATTGTATCCATTACTTACGGATCTCATAGCCCCAGAGCCATGGAAATCTTGCTAGGAAATACCGTAGGGACGAGGATAGGGCTTGAGCAACGTCTTGGCATGGTAGACCAAAAATACCTCCGTCGCTACACCAGCTCGTCGCATAGGAATTTTGCCCACTAGGGCGATCGACTGAAAATAGGGTGCATACTCAGCCGTGCCCGTCTTGAGCTGAAAGCGTTCGGTAGTAATATACAACGCATTTTTGCCAAGCCATTGATCAGGTCGTGACCAAAAGGCGAAGCCGCGTAAGTCTGCCGAAAAACATGTAATAGGTCGATCAGTAGCTGGTGCTAGCGCCATGCCCAACTGACCACCTACAAAAAAGTCATTGGTAAAGATAAAGCTAGAGTCCTGCAAGGCTTCTCGAAAGGGAGATTGAAGAATGCCCCGACGGAGTTGTTGTACATCAAACAACTGAGTTGAGGGATCAGAGTGCACATCCCAGATAGGGAAAATAGAGGGTATTCGGGGCTTTTGGAACAGGCCAAAACTCACATGCAGTAAACCAATGACTGCTAGGGTGGCTACAGCAAGGGCTGAACCTTGTAACCATCGCCGCACCGTCTTGGGAGCAGTTTGCTGCCACTGGCTTGCTTGATACCCCAGTAACAGGGTACATCCATAAAATCCGGGCATTGTCCAGGACGGTAAAATTTGCCGATAACCACCCATTAGGGTAAATGCCAACGCGATCGGCAGCGATACCCATAAGATCAATTGTTGCTTCAGACGCAACTGCTGATCAGACAATGATCTAGGAAAAACCTGGTCAATAACTGAGCGGACTATCAGCCACCAGAGGGCAAAGCCAATCGTGGGAAACATATAGCCTACATGCACTAGAAATACACCCAAGGCATCTAAGAGGCGATAGCCTTCTGTGGGCACCGCCCGCCCTGACTGAAATCGAAATGACACCCAATCATGCTGCCAATTCCAGTACAACACGGGGAAGAGTGCCACCACAAACAGCACAGCACCTAGCAACAGCCAAGGGGAAACCAGAGCCGATCGATGCCGAGGGCTAAACAGACAAAATGCTCCTAGACCAGCACCTAGGGCAAACCCATGATATTTGCCTAAACAGGCTGCCCCCACAAGCAGACCGATCAAGGCCAGTCGCCAAGTTGGCTGGTATGACTCTGACGGGGGGAAAAATTCCACAGCAGCCCAATAGAGCACAGCCGTCCAGAAGAACATTAGGGGTACATCTGGCAGTACCAGAATGCCAAAAACCATCTGAAAAATGGGCACGATCGTCGCAATGATCAAAGCCAATAACCCTGCTTGGGGTGAAAACAACCGCACTCCTGCACGATATAGCCACCACAGCGTCCCGGTGTAAACTAGCAACGTGCCAATGCGAATAGTAAACTGAGTCACCTGTCCACCAGTTAACCATGGACCAATCGCTGTTACCAACGCCACCAGTGGTGGGTGGTCAAAGTAGCTCCAATCTGGGTGAAGTGTATAGGTAAAGTAGTAGGTCTCATCAAAACCAGGCGGAAGTAGCAGTGCAATCACCAGTCGAAACAGAAATCCAATAGCAAGCACGATAACTGCAGATCGATGAGGCCACTTAGTAAGCTGGGAAGAAAATACTTGCATTTAGCCAAACCACACATAGCCGCTCTTACTTTGCCTCATTTTTGCCTGATTGTGGGCACAAGCGGCACAAAATCTCCGAAATCAACTAGTTTAGGTGTGTAGCCAGCTACATTACGGTTATCATGTGTTGATAGAGAATTTGCTCTTCGGTAACTACTAACGGGTTAATTCGTGAGAATGTTAAGTCGAAGTGAACCTATTCCGAACATATCCATAGTAGTTGGCAGACGTTCATGGGGTTGTAGTACCTCTAGCTCAGTAAGATTATTGAGTACGTTGGCTGTTAAACTAGGGAGTTCTTGCATCGCGGAGTATCGGTATGAGTGATTTGACCCAAATTCGTTGTGATCGCCTAAAGCAAATCAAGGCTTATCTGAGACAACAAGCCAAAAACGGCGATCGTCAAGCCGAAAAGCTACTTCTAGGGTTGGCAATTGATGATGCTCAACGGGAATATGTTGCTGACCTGAGTGGCCGCTTCGACGGATTATTTGCGGAAATGGGAATCGAACGGATCACTGCTAGCTGAAGCGACTAGCTGAAATGACTACAACAACTACGTCGAGAGCTGTGTCCTCTGGTGAGATACCATGCGCGCTGAATAGGTGTTTCCTACTGAGCACTGAAGCCTTAGCCTACCCTTGCTGTAACTGAGCCAAGTTTTCCTGGTTTAAGTCAATTTCTAACGGGGCTTTTGGCTCAGAGAGATTACGTGTTGCTTGGCCTAGGATAAGCGGCTGGGATACGCCCGGTTGGGGATGGACGATCGTCCGAGCACGCACCACCAATCGAGAACCCGACCGCCCATAGGAAAACAAGTCACTAGCTGCCTGCTGTAAGGTTGCGGTCAATGCCGATGGAGTAATGGTAGGAGACACCGCTATCACCACTTGGGCACCCCCGTTGTCAAACACAACGGTATAGGGAACTGCGCCAGGAATAGCTGTGCGCGTAAACGGCACCACGCTCAAGACAAACAGCCCTCCTGTAAGCACACCCATAAACCCGGTTACCCCAACTAGGCGAAAGCGGATCCCCCACCGGAACAGAAACGCTAGGCTAGCCAAAACTCCTGCGGCGATCGTCAAGCCTACGCCCCAGTAGGTTGCTGTTAAAAAGTCACTCGTTGTTAGCATGGGTTATCTCTTCTAGTGATAGTTCTAGTCAGCACAGGACAACATGCTCTCCTCCGCTAGTTTAAGGACAGCGGCACGAGCTTGCATAAAGTCGAAAATACTACGAAATCCGCCTGCTCGGTTAGTGCTCAAACTTTCATTCAACCCCATTTCCGTAATAAAGTCTGGAGAAATCTGTAACACCTGATCAGGAGTCAGTCCACTTAAGCCTTCCACTAAAGCGGCTACTAATCCTTTCACCAGCACTGCATCTGCATCACCTTGGTACCAGACTTTACCCTGATCTAGGGTTGCCGTGATATACACTGTTGAAGCGCAACCTTGAACCCTATTAGCTGCGATCGCCGCCTCTGCTGGCAGTGGTTTGAGTCGCTTCATATACCAGATTAGCTGCTCATTGCGTTGCTTAGGGGTTGATAGCCGCCGAAAGCGCTTGACAACATTTTCTAAAGACTCAGGTAAGGGGGACATAGTCAAGTAAACTGCGACATCATAACTCCTATCCTACCAACAGAGACATAATTAGGGTGAGTACCAATTCTTCAAACCTAAGCAATAGGCGGATAGAGAGAATGTAGGCAACCGCCATCTGGATGTAGCAAAAGTTTCCTAGCTATAGCTACGTATAGTTGTTGTAAGGATTTAAGTCCTTAACTACGAACCAATCAGTTACGTAGATAGCTTTTGGAT
>JANWZG010000350.1 GCA_025054735.1 Cyanobacteriota bacterium
TCCGGCGGCAACGGTGGAGGCTATCGACGCAGAAGAGGTAGAAGGGTTTTGCCAAGACGCAGGCTATGAGTGCACCCTAGTACCAGAAGGAACGTTAGTGGTGCCACCGGAAGCCAACGTAGAGGAAATGGACTGGAATCCTGATGGTGTTGTCAAGTCACCAACTGACCAAGATTCAGAGTTTTCACCGGATGAGCTGGAACGGATCCGTAAGCGACTAGAGGGACTGCTGTAGGCTATGGGGCTGCAAGAACGAGGCCATTTGCTGACAGAGCAGGTGAATCCAAACAGTCAGGCCCTTGACCAGTTAACGGCCTTGGAACTCGTGGACTTGTTCAATCGAGAAGACCAGCAGGTGATTGCCGCGATCGCAGCAGCACGGGAATCCCTAGCCCAAGCTATTGAACGGACAGCAGAGGCCCTCCGCCAAGGGGGACGGCTATTTTACGTGGGAGCAGGCACCAGTGGACGCTTAGGCGTGTTGGATGCAGCAGAGTGTCCCCCTACCTTTTGCACACCACCGGACATGGTGCAGGGCATTCTTGCGGGAGGAGTCTCAGCTATGTTTCGTAGCTCCGAAGCCTTGGAAGACCGAGAAGCTGATGGGGCAGCCGCGATCGCTGAGCATCAGATCACTGCTCAAGATGTAATTTTAGGGATCACCGCTGGAGGCACTACACCCTATGTGCACGGCGCACTGCACGAAGCCCGACTGCGAGGAGCGACTACCATGTTTCTAGCCTGTGTGCCTCCCGACCAAGTGAGAGTTACGGTGGATGTTGATATCCGGCTGTTAGTAGGGCCAGAGGTGTTGGCGGGTTCTACTCGGCTGAAGGCGGGAACAGTGACCAAGCTAGCGTTGAATATTCTTTCCACAGGCGTGATGGTGCAATTGGGTAAGGTGTATGGTAATCGCATGGTAGATGTGTCAGTGACCAACCAAAAACTGCACGATCGTGCCCTACGCATCATAGTAGATTTAACAGGCTTAGCCCGTGACCAAGCCGATGAGCTACTGACTCGCAGCGGTAAGTCTGTCAAACGAGCACTGCTAATGCATTGGACAGGGTTAGATGCTGCTGAGGCTCAACAATTGCTCAGTCAAACTCAGGGACATCTGCGCCAAGCTGTACAGACCTATCAACAACTCATGTCATGAACCTTTTCGGTAGGGCATTATTCGTTGGATTGGCAATCGCGATCGTGGTGACAGGCATCATCTGGCTCAACCTTGATCGCATCGTCAAAAACCAAGTAGAGCGAGACCTCACAACGGCTCTTCAGACAACCACTACCATTAGCCGATTCCGCCTTAATCCCTGGCGCGGTCAGTTAACGATCCAAGGGTTGACGATCGCCAACCCTGCCAACTTCACAACTCCCAACCTCGTAACTGTCCAGAGCATTCAAGTCCAACTCCGACCTGCAAGCTTACTTAGCAATACTCTTAAAATCAAAGAAATGAGAGTTCAGTCTACCGAAGTTACCTTTGAACAGCAACAACTGCGGAATAACTTAGTGGTTGCCTTGTCAAAACTGGAGGATGCCCAAACTCAAAAAGATCGCGGCGATCGTCGCTTCCAGATTGATCGCGTTACGATTCAAGACACTACAGCTCGCATTTCTGCAACCTTCCTGGGGCAACGATCAGCAGAGTTGACTGTAGACCTGCCAGATATTTCTCTGCAAAATGTCACCTCAGAAAATGTGGACGGTATGGTATTAAGTGAAATTATTCGCACACTATTTACCCGTATTTTCAATGCTATTTTGCAACAAAGTGCTAGCAATCTACCCAACGTTAATAACCTGATCCCACCTCAATTGCGAGATAACCTACCGGATTTCCTTAAACAGTTTCCGCCCCAGTAATCACAGCGACATCCCCCGCTCTGGTCTTACAGGTTGAGTGTGGAGAATACCCCAATTTTTCTTGTAGATAGGGAAAGGGAGTGCAAGCAGAGTTGGATTCTGGTTGATCCTGAAAGCACTAGGATTACTCCCTAGTTGAGATAGCTAGCGCGGTGATTTTAGCAGCGCATTGATCATGTCGTTTTGAGACGTAGTGCCCTAACCCACAGAAAACTTGTCAATAATGGAGGTAGAGTTCTATAGGTTGTGAATGTTGCACGAGTGATTGGAATGATCGTTGAATAAGGCAATGACTACAGCACAGTCAGAACTGCCAATATTTTCTGTAGAAACGATTTTAGGGAGCATCTCCACTATTGCCTGCCAAATTCAACACATGACTGCGTTGGAAGAGGTGATACACCAAGCAATTATAGGTGCCCAGTCGTTGCTAGCAGTTGATCGCGTCGTTGTCTTTCAGCTCAACCATTCCCACGAAGCAGTAGTAACTTTTGAGGCAGTTAGCCCAGGTGTGACTGCTACTCTTGGACAACAAGTCTCTTCAACATTGATGAACCGTCTGTGGGGGAATCAAGCACCATCTGAGCCGATCGCGATTGTCCCCAACATCCACGCAGAACCGCTAGCTGCTGACGTAGTGACTCTGTTTACAAGTTGGCAAGTTCGTGCCTACTTAGCAGTGCCCCTGGTGAGTCAGGGTCAGCGCTGGGGGATATTGATGGCACATCACTGTCAAGAAATCCGAGAGTGGCAGCCCTTAGAAGTGCAGTATTGGCAACAACTAGCTCTGCACTTGGGGATTGCTATTCAACAGGCAGCTCTGCAACCAGTCTTGCCCCACTGTGCTGACAGGGTAGAACCACACCTTAGCCAGCCACCCACTGGCTCTGTAGGCTTAGTCCCTGCTTGCCACGTAGCACTCGATGCCCATGACTGGGGTCTCTGGGTGCGAAATTTTGCTACCAATGAGGTATTCCTGTCACCTCACTGGAAGGCTCTTCGAGGCTTTTCACCCAGTGAACTGCCTGACTGTTGGGAGACGTGGGTGCAGTCTATTCATCCACAGGATCGCGATCGCACGTTACAAGCGCTGCAAGCGTATCTACATCACCAAGCTGCCACCTTTGAGCAAGACTACCGGATATGTCAACCCGATGGTTCCTATCGTTGGGTTTTGAGCCGGGGTCAGGCCATGTGGAACCAAGCTGGGGAGCCAATACAGATCATTGGGTTAGAGATTGAGATTACTGCCCGCAAGCAAGCAGAACTAGCCCTCCAGAAAAATGAACAGCGATTTCAGCATTTAGCAGCAGCCTCACCTGCTGTGATCTATAGCGTAGTTGAAGACTTAGATGGAATTGCCCGCTTTGAATACCTAAGTCCTGCTGCTGAGACCATTCACGAGTTGCCGATCGCTGACATGTTAGCCGACGGTGGCTTGATCTTGAAGCAGATGCATCCTGACGATCAAGATGGCTATCGCCAAGCTATTGGCCGCTGTCTAGAAACCCAAGAACCATTTAGCTATGAGTGGCGCATTATTACCCCATCGGGCAAGGTGAAATGGCTCCAAGCGAATTCTTGCCCTAGCCGACAAGCCAATGGAGAATTGGTCTGGCATGGCATTGTTTTAGATGTCAGCGATCGTAAACATAAGGATGAACTCATCCAGAATATTGCTAGAGGAGTCTCTGCCGCTACAGGTGAAGCTTTCTTCCAATCGCTGGTTGAGTATTTAACTCGACTGCTTAACATAGAGCATGTCTGCATAGCAGAGTTAATAGCACCCAACCACAACCGAGCCAGAGTTTTAGCAGGGCTGAGCTACGGTCAGTCCCTAGCTGGCATGGAACACGACTTAACCAATACGCCCTGTCAACAGGTAGTGGAACAAGGCTTTTGCATCTACCCCAATCATCTTCAGCACTACTTTACTGAAGACTGTTTCTTGGGCAACATCAACGGAGAGGGCTATGCCGGTATTTCTCTGGTGAACTCAGCAGGGGTTGTAATTGGGATCATTAGTATCATTAGCGATCGCGCCATTCAAGATAGTCAACTCATTCAAGAGGTTTTGACCATTTTTGCCGTGCGGGCTGCCTCTGAGCTAGAGCGCCAACAGTCAGAAGTGTTACTGCGGCATTATGAGCGGATTGTATCCGCTACCCCAGATTGTGTTGTGCTGCTCGATCGCAACTACTACTACCAAGCTGTTAATGATAGCTACCTACGATGGCACAACAAGACCCAGCCAGAGGTAATTGGGCACCACGTGAGTGAGATTCTGGGGCAGGAGATATTCACTACGGTTGTCAAGCCCCTCTTTGACTGTTGTCTGGCCACTCGGTCTCTCCGCGTTGCCGAAACTTGGATTACCTGCGGTGATGGCCAACGACGCTACATTCGAGCTACCCTTGCTCCCTGCACCGAGTTGGATGGGGCTGTGTCGGG
>JANWZG010000351.1 GCA_025054735.1 Cyanobacteriota bacterium
GATTAACGCAGACCATGACTTCACGATAGATGACGGTACCTATCAGGAAGATAGGGATGATGAAACCTAGGGTTACTGTTTAATCTTTCGTCAGCTAGAGACTTGAAGCAAGCTGAGTTCTGATTCATAGGAGACACTAACCGCGATTGTGAGGCATAGTAGGTAGGTGAAACAGGTCAGTAATAGCTGCACAGGTGAATGACTACATTTCCTAAACTACCAGGCAACTCTGGAATCGAATCGGATCCAACGTTTTGTGAAGGGGTCGCCGCATTTCAGCAGGCAGACTATATTGACGCACTGGCATATTTTTCGGCTGTTTACGAGGCCAACCCCCATTCCTTAGCAGGCATCCACGCACAGATGGGAATGATTTTGTCCTATGAGCGATATGGCCAGCCCGAAAAAGCCTGGGAGCATTGCCAAGCTATTCGTGATTATCCTGAACCGATGGTGCGACAGTGGGCAGAACAGGCGATCGCAAGCTTAGAGCACCGCTATCCAGAATTAGCTGCTCAAGCCCAGAGTCACCCTAGTCCCAAGCAGTTGCCTACATCGCAAGATCAGCCCTCAACAGCTATAGAATCAACGGATCCAACCAATTTATCACCTCATTTACTAGATAACCCAGATGCTCCAAATCCTCCGTGGCAATGGCGCAATGCAGGACGACTTGCAAGTGGTAGATCCCTAGGCAAGACAAAACCTTGGCCATTGTATTGGTTGCAAGTTGCTACCTTAGTAGCATTTATCGCTTTGACCTATAGGGTTGTGGACTGGCTCAAAGCCACGATCGCTCAAGTGCTTGAACCACTCCCCTACGTTTATCTGATTCCTCTACGCTATGCCAATAGCTTTCTACCCGTGGTCGGTTGCCTCGCTGGACTATGGCTGGTGTCACCTTGGCTACTTGATCAACTCTTAATTCGCCTCCACGGTATGGAAATTCAACCAGCGACCGTAGTGGGAAAACGCCATCCAGAGGTGTTGAAGGTGCTCAATCAGCTCTCTCAACGTCAACGCATTGCCCTGCCCAAGTTAGGGATTTTGCCCATCGCAGCTCCGGTTGCTATCAGCTATGGTCATCGGCCACGGTTCACACGCATTGTTCTCAGCCGAGGATTGCTTGATCAGCTCACAAGTGATGAGTTGGCGACGGTGTGCGCTGGTGAAGTAGCCCACATTCTCCAAGGCGACATAGCACTGATGACGTTAATGACCACGGTGTTACAGATTCCATACTTGGCATATTGGGGGCTAGCCACAGGTGCGGACTGGTTCTGGGACAACGCCCTCCGCACCCAGAGACAAGTAACCCATCACTGGCAAGCTAACCAAAGGCAACCGTTGTGGCAACGATTAGTACTCATCTCTTGCAGACCCATAACTATCTTGCATGGTGTAGTCCTAATAGGGTTTTATAGCCTAGGCTTGCTCTCTGGGTTAGCCTATGTCATCCACTGGCTGTTACGGCTGCCAGCGTTGTGGTTTGCTCGCCAACGGCTACATGCTAGCGATCGCTGCGCCGTCGAACTGACTGGTAATCCTAATGGACTCGTCCGCGCTCTCTTAAAAATTGCCATCGGTACTGCCAAGGCTATTCAGCAGCAGGGATATACCCCCCATCTACTTGAAAGTTTGGATTTGCTGCTGCCAGTAGGGCATCGTGTTAGTCTAACAGTGGGCACCGCTGTTCAATACACTAGTCCAGAGTCTGTTCTGGCCTGGGACTTGATTAATCCCTATCGGGGATGGTTAAACCTAGGACATGCCCAACCGTTGCTGGGCGATCGCCTGCATCGCTTGACAACCTATGCCCTCACTTGGAAGCTAGAGCCAGAGATCACCTTACCTGCTCCCCAGCCTCTTCAATGGCCTTGGCTGACAGAGTTAATCAGGTCACCTGTCCAAACCATTGCTCAGAGCGGTCTCTATGGTTATCAACTGCTGCTGCAAAGTGCACCCTACATTGGTCTGCCCTTAGGACTATTGCTGGGTTGGTTGACGTGGGGACTGCTGTGGCTGCTAGATTTGTTGGGACTGCGCTCAGTCGGTTGGATGGTGGGACATCCCGCTATCCTCCAGGCGATCGTGCTCACTAGTTTTAGCGTATCGGTGTTAGTTTGGGTCAATCCCTTCTTTCCAGAAATCACCCCTACGAACCTATGGGGAGTCACTACTGGCATAGTGGATCCAACTGCTGTGGTGCAAACCCCTCACGTGTTGGTATCCCTTGCAACACAGCCAACCGTCTTGCCGTCTGAAAGTCAGCCTGTCCAGATTACAGGCACGTTACTAGGTCGCAAGGGAACTGCTAACTTGTTTGCCCAGGACTTAATTTTGCAAACTCAGTATGGTCTGGTGCGGCTGCATCACCTATTTAGCTTTGGGCCTGTATTGGAGCTATGGTTACAGCCTACTCGTCCTAGTCTGGCGATCGGACAACCTGTGCGAGTTACTGGCTGGTTACGTCGAGGTGCCACCATCTGGCTAGACTTAGATCGTCTGCGTTGGCCCGATGGCACCGTTAGCTCTAGCAGTCATGCCGTTTGGATGGTGATCGTCGCAACGGTGACGGCATTATATGCTGGTTATGTTGTTATTTTTAATACCCGATAGCTCCGTTGTAGCCCTGTATATTTCCTAGCTTCTCTAGATATGCCACGCAAGCAAGCATTTCCTCGCCTAGTTGGTTCTAAATGGACTGCTCAAACCACAACTTGGGGGTGGCGACACTTCCACGTTATCAATCGCAAAAACTACGATCGACTAGTGTTTGCTGAGTTGGTGGCATCCTGTGACCCTACAACCCGATTTTGGCTCAACGCATCGGTGCTCAAAAATCGTCACCTGTGGAAACCTGGATGGCAACCGTTAACCACATTAACGAATCAGGAAAACTCCTCCGCAACTTTAGAAGAGCGTAACACTCAGTAATACAGTTATTCGCAATAAGCAATGTCACTTGTAATGCAATTTATTTTCAATAAGCAAAGTTTCTTGCGAAAAGGTTAAAATTTGCGCTAACGTTAGCAGTAACGAGTAGCTCTAAACCATAGAACTATGCCGACTTACACCGCTACATCCCTCAAAGCCGAGTTGAATGCTAAGGGTTGGCGTTTGACTCCTCAGCGCGAGACCGTATTGCACGTTTTTCAAAACCTACCTAGAGGCAATCACCTCAGCGTGGAAGAGTTGCACGAGTTGTTGATGCAACGTGGTGAATCCATTAGTTTGTCAACGCTCTATCGCACCGTCAAGCTCATGTCGCGTATGGGCATTCTGCGGGAGTTGGAATTAGCAGAAGGTCATAAACACTACGAATTAAATTCTCCCCATCCCCACCATCATCACCACTTGGTGTGCATTCAGTGCAACCGGACGATCGAATTTAACAATGACTCTATTTTGAAGCAGAGTCTGAAGCAAGCTCAGAAGAACGGTTTGCAGTTGATTGACTGTCAATTGACCGTTCATACAATATGTCCGGAGGCTATTCGTTTGGGCTGGCCTGCATTGCTGCCTAGCAGTTGGTCTTGCCAACGGCAATTCGGCCCGGTTGAAGATGCCTCCCATCATGAAGCGGCTCGTGACAGTGAATCGTCCTCTAGCACCTAGTCAACGGATTATTGTGCCGTTGGATGTGCCCGATGCAAGTTCTGCACTGGCTTTAGTCGATCGTCTACCTCAAGTTAAGTTTTGGAAGGTCGGGTTAGAACTGTTTATCGCAAGTGGATCCACAGTGTTACCTGAGTTGAAAGCCAGAGGTACTCAGGTATTTCTAGATTTGAAGTTGCACGATATTCCTAATACAGTCGCTGGTGGCTGTCGTAGTGCTGCTGCTCTGGGGATAGATATATTGACGCTACATGCTGCGGCTGGTCGCGAAGCCCTGCAAGCAGCTCAAAAAGCTGTAACGGAGGCTGCTGATGCTACAGGATTGGTTCCGCCTCAGTTGGTAGCAATTACCCTGTTGACTAGCATCTCTGCTCGTGCCTTGGCCTTTGACCTAAAGGTGTCTTTAGAATTGCCAGACTACGTGCTGATGATGGCGCTGTTGGCTCAGGAGAGTGGGCTGTCAGGTGTGGTCTGTTCACCTCAGGAAGCTAGGCAGTTGCGACAAGCCTGTGGGGATGAGTTTCTGCTGATTTGCCCAGGAGTGCGCCCAACTTGGTCAGACTCTGGCGATCAACAGCGCACCCTTACGCCGATCGCTGCCATCCAGGCTGGTGCAGATTACTTGGTTATTGGTAGGCCCATCACTAGTGCTAATAATCCAGCAGTCGCTTTCGATCGCATATGTGATGAGATTGCTAG
>JANWZG010000352.1 GCA_025054735.1 Cyanobacteriota bacterium
GACCATTCCGGTTAACTTAGCAGGGCTACCTAGCATGAGCTTGCCCTGTGGTTTTGATGAGCAAGGCCTGCCGATCGGGATCCAGTTGATTGGGAATGTTTTACAAGAGGAAATCATCTTCCAAGTAGCCCATGCCTATGAACAGGCAACCAACTGGCACTATCGCACTCCAGCACTCTAGCTTCTCTAATGAACCTAAACGCCCAGTTTCCAGTCATTGCTTCTGGTCAGGAACATCAGCCGTAAGCAGAAGGTTGTTTGCCTATTAACCAATAGGTAGCCATGTCACCCTTGCCTTTGATGGCGATCGTGCCCCTCGGTTCTAGTTGATAGCGATCATGCAACCGTTGATACACAACATCGGTGACTTGAATTTTTCCTGGTAGTCCTTGTGATTCCATCCGGCTAGCAACATTGACCGTATCACCCCAAAGGTCATAGGTAAACTTTTTAGTGCCAATCACACCTGCCACAACACTACCTGTATGGATCCCAATGCGGATGGCAAGGGTTAAGTGCTCCCGTCGAGCAAACTCTGCAATCCGATCTTGCATATCCAGAGCCATATTTGCCAACACCTCTAGGTGATCAGGCCGAGGCTCAGGCAATCCAGAGGCCACCATGTAGGCATCACCAATGGTCTTGATTTTTTCCACCTGGTAACGATCGCACAAATCATCAAACAGCGAGAAAATGCGATTCAGCAATGTCACCACATCGGTTGGACTCGTCTGACTCGACAACTCAGTAAACCCTACAATGTCTGCAAACAACACCGATACCTGCTCAAAGCCCTCTGCAATAAAGGGACGACCATCCCGCTTGGTCAGGCCAAGCTGATAAGTTTTGAGTTTCTCTGCGATCGATCGCGGCAAAATGTTGAGCAAGAGCCGCTCTGATATTTCTCGTTCAGCTTGGAGAGAGTCTTCTGCTAGCTTGCGAGCAGTTACGTCAGACTGCACCCCCACGAAGTGGGTAAGAACACCTTCAGCGTTATAGATTGGGGAAATGTGCAGTTCATTCCAAAAAAACTGACCATCCTTGCGATAGTTACGCAACATGACTGTGCAGTCCTGACCAGCCCTAATAGCTCGCCTCAACTCTTGAAGTTCTGGTTGGTTTCTCTCTGACCCCTGTAAAAATCGGCAGTTTGTCCCTAACACCTCTGCTGCTGAGTAGCCTGTAATCTTCTCAAATGCTGGATTAACGTAGATTAGAGGCATATCTGCAAGGCGAGCATCGGCGATAACAATGCCAACACTGCTAGCCGCGATCGCCTGTTCTCGCAACTTCAAGGCTTCCTGCAACCCATGGCGATAGGCTACACCGCCGATCCAACTGCGTCTTGTGACATCGTAGGCAATACCGTGGCTATACCCGTCTCGGTAGGGCGATAACCGCCATGCTAACCATCGGTAGCTACCATCGCTATGCTGAAAGCGACTTTCATACTCCACAGCCACAGCAGTTTTTGTGGTAGTAAAGCACCGCTGCTCAAGCTCTAGTGCTTCCAGCACATCATCCGGGTGAATAAATTCAATCCAAGGTCGCGATCGCAGTTCCTCCGTCGTCCAACCCAGCGTGATCGTCCATGCTTGATTCACAGCATGAAAATAACCATCTTGACAACGGATGCAGAGCAAATTAGGAGACAGGTCAAAGAAAGCTTGTAAGGATGCTTCCACAGAACTACGGGTCAGTCATTGATAACAAAGTAGGAGCCAGGCATCGGCGACCCAGCATCAACTGTGAGGCACGATATTTGACATATCGCGAAGTGTGACAGATGTCAGTGCATTAACCGTAACCCCTAATACAACTTAACGCCTAGTTTCCTTAGCAATCCGTACAATTTCCTGAGCATTCCAGTTCATCCCTGAGCATTCCAGTTCATAGGTCGCGACACAGCAACTAACCAACTGGTTAGAGCATTACTGCTGTCTAGGCTGACATGAGACTCACTGTGAAAACTTAAGCCATTACCGACTGAATATGAAAAAGCCTGGAGTTTCCATCACACCCTTGGGTAACCCTATATGAATATGAATGTCCAGTAAGCCTGTAAATGTCCAACAGTTACGGTGCCAACCATGGGCACATTAGCAGGTCAAAGCGGCGATTGACCCCAGGAAATAGAATCCTCTGGAGGGCAAGTTGTGATGAACTTGATACTCAGGCTAAGCATCTCTACCTGTAACCCAATCGAGATTGAGATGTAGTCTGTGCAGCCATGCGTAAAAGACCAACTAGACCTCAGGGGCTATAGGTTAGGGATAAGCTGAATGTGTCCTTTATCCATCTCATCCATCAACAGTTCTAGCGCCTCGTAATCAACGTCAGATATGTATCCCAACCGTGTCAATTCGTAGTTGATCTCATTTTCTAAGTCGGGAGTCAACTGTTTGATTAGTAGCGCTTTTTCCACTAGGCGGCGAATTATACCAGAGGGCTGCATAAATCGACTAGAATTCAATGCATCTAATATTCTACCGAAAGCCCTATTTTCGGCGTGATCTCGATAGCGATTTAAGGTGATTTTGATCACATATTTACTTGGGCATGGCGGAAACTGGCAGCGATGAGGCATTGTTAAGGTAAATAAGCACTTCTGGATGAATAGTCTCCAGAGTTCGATTACGACAGCTTGTGTAAAAGGTAAATGACGTATTACCCATGCTCACACGATCGCCATCTTCTAGTAGGTGGCGCTGTTTAATACGTAATCCATTCACAAAGGATCCGTTCATACTTCCTAGGTCAACTAGGTAAAACCCTTGGCGTGTGACATACTGAATGACTGCATGACGGCGAGAGAGGCCGCTGTCTTTCAACAGGATGGCAACTTGGCGGTTACGCCCAATCGTCCACACCATTTGAGGCTGCAACAGTGTTTCTGATTCTCCACCCATCAAGTTGGTAATCAAGTAAGCATGAACCCCTTGCACAACGCCCTGTATGTAGTAAGAAGCTAGTTGCGTTACCGCAGGCGAGGTAACAGCAGCTTGCCCCTGAAATGCATCAGGAATGCGCATAGTCTCACGATGAGGAACGCTATCATCACCAATTTCCGTATCCATTAGGTCGCTATCCGGTTGAGATGAATCAACCTGCAGGATTTCCATAACAGCACGACTCGATTCTGGCAAAGGATTGTCATCACCGTAACTATCTGACATCGGTAGCTTGGTGTCCTCGATGAGTTGAGGCGGTGTATTGGTAGATATCTGCAGGGGATCGTCAATAAACACGAAGTCTGACTCAGATAACGAATCAGGCTCAGATACATGATCACGGTTCGGAGAGGGGGGCTGTGAGGTCATTGAAGAACTCCTAGTCAAAACTGCTGCATGTCGCTAACGCCTGGTAGCTTGTCATCTAGAGGGTACCAACGTCACCTAACGAAATGTAGTCATCACAAAACGTAGTCGTCGCTGCTGCTAATTTATCCCTTATAGCATTTTCCTCTAAGACGTATTAACTTGTTACCAGTGTACGGTCATCAACTGCTTAACGCCTATGTAGCTAAACTTGTTTGCTCAGATTCGCCGTTTTTTTCTGCTTTCGCACCCTGGGGGCAACCTAGACGCTAGATCCATTCTAGGTCTCACCTTTCTATGTCTCACCTATTGTTGAACTTGTTGCTATGCTTGCAGTGCACCCTGGTTGAATTAGCATAGTATCTGGATCACCACACAGTATTGCGCATGCTTAAAGCTGGAATTGTTGGGTTACCCAATGTAGGTAAATCTACACTATTTAATGCCCTTGTTGCCAATGCTAAGGCTCAAGCAGCTAATTTTCCCTTCTGCACTATTGAACCCAATGTGGGGGTAGTGGCGGTACCTGATGAGCGACTCAATGTTTTGGCAAAAATTTCAGAGTCGATCGAGATTGTTCCAGCGCGGGTGGAATTTGTAGATATTGCAGGGTTGGTCAAGGGTGCTAGCCGGGGCGAGGGGTTAGGCAACCAATTTTTAGCAAACATTCGAGAGGTGGATGCGATTGTCCATGTCGTTCGCTGCTTCGATGATCCCGACATCATTCATGTGTCTGGCTCAGTGGATCCAGTACGCGATATTGAGGTAATTAACTTAGAGCTAGTGTTAGCCGACTTGGCTCAGGTCGAGAAGCGAATCGATCGTACCCGCAAGCAAGCCCGTGCTAGCAAAGATGCCCAAGCAGAGTTGGCCACTCTGGAAAAGCTAGTCGCAAGCCTAGATGCCGGTAAGCCAGCGCGATTGGTGCCGTTGACCGATGAGG
>JANWZG010000353.1 GCA_025054735.1 Cyanobacteriota bacterium
GGTAAAGTAGTCCCAAGCAGCACCATAAGGACTGTAGTCTTCACGCACGGTTCCCCACTGGCGTTCACTCAAATAGGGTCCCCATTTTTTCCACGGCATCTGTCCTTGGCGAGTTTCTTGCAAACGTTGGACTTCAGGGATCATAGGGTTTTCATCCTTAGCGATGGCAGAGTTAGCCTCATAGGCGACCAAGACATGCCCAAGCCACCGGCCTAGACCTCAGATGGCTACTTACTCAGGCAGTTTGTCACAGGCTAGTGTACATGGATGATGACAATTCCGATGTTTGATACCCAACATGGTTGCTCGCCGTTGCGATCTCCTAATGAACAGTTAGGTCTTGTGACCAGCTATGTGCAACGATAGGTGCAAAGAGGTGGGAAGGCATTAGTGGTGTTAACCAACTGCTCTACTCCTTGCCCACAAGTTCCTTTTATTGTCGTTACTAAGTTGTCATCATCATGTCATCGTCTAACTTTGCCTCAGAATTGGAAGCTTTTCAGCGCTTGCGGGACTTTCGAGCTATCTTGCTGCGCCTCCACAAAGCCCTCCTAGAGTCTGAGCGCGTCACCTATGAGCAAGAATACGGTGTGATTGCCTCTAGCGGAGAGTTTTTTCGGCTAGTCATTGATCATGAGTGGTTTGCGTGGTTGCGTCCCATGTCCCAGTTTATTGTCCAAATTGATGATCTACTTAGCCCTAAAGCATCAGCAACCCTTGCCCAAGCCGAAGCATTGCTAACTCAAGCTCAAGACCTAATTACGCCACATACAGAGGGCACATTGGATGAGCACCGCTATGTGCAAGCAATTCAGCGCGATCCTAATGTGGCCATGCTCTATGCAGATGCTGCTAGGGTTCTACGGGTGTGACAGTGATGCAACTGTAATCACAGGCTATGTGACAACTTGGAAACAGTACTACAGACAAGTTCTTACAGCCAATACCCTAGAGATAATAGAGGAAAGGTCGGAGAACTGCTGGTGTAGCGATTGTCCGACCATACCTGTTGAGTAGTTGAGGCCTTGTCACTATGAAATGTCTCCGTCGTCTATTGGCCATTCCTGCTGCCATCACGCTGAGCTTGGGCACGGCTGAATTCACCCCAGCTCAGACTGTGCAACTTTCTCCCAATTTTAATCCTAACCCCATGGTACTCACGGGCACATCTGGCGGGTCTGGGGCAAAAACCTGCGGCAATCTTCCCGCTGGCCCCAGCCAGACAATCACTCTGACCCAAGCGATGGATCTAACCTTCCGAGTACAAGGTGCTAACTCCCTGACGCTAATGTTGAAAGCTCCTGATGGGGGCGAATTTTGCGTCATTTCCGATGGGTCTGGCAATCCCCTAGAGCAACCAGGTTATTGGAATGCAGGTACCTATCAGGTTTACATTGGCGATCGCACCCCTACGGGTCATGCCTACACCTTGAGTATTACTAGGAACTAGCCTCATGGTTGGCATTGTTAGCCATAGTTGACCATCGTTACTGGGTGGTGTTATGAGTGGCGATGGAGTCTGGCAAGTTGTCTGAGGCTTGGGAACTGTGATCAGCGTTGCTGTTCTCTACTACGTCTAGAAACTCCTGGAGCTTCATGCGCGGGATGTAGGGCCATCCTCCGGCCTGCTCAATGTCTCGCAGTAGGCTGTATAGCTGTTGACGATTAGTGGGTAATGCCGGTTGAAATAGGTTATCGCGAATGTCGTGGTGAAGTGCTTCCAGTAGCCGCAGAAGTGAGAGCAATTCCCCATAGTTGCCTTGATACTGATATGCAGTCGATTTCACGATATCAGTAATCTGCTGGAATGGATTTGTCATTGCTATCACCTCTCCCATGGCTCTGGATGCGTGTACACAATCACTACTAAGGGCAGACACCAAGAAATCTGCCTATATTCTAAGCCTTGGTCTACTTGGCTTGATAGTTTTTATTAACACATCTGCCCAAGACTAACTAGTACAGGGCTAACTGCGGGCAACTCCTTCTTGGCGAGCAGATTGCTGCACGGCGGCGGCTACCACAGAGGCTATGCGTTCGTCAAACACAGAGGGAATAATGTGCTCTCGATCAAGGTCAGCAGGACTTACTAGGGATGCGATCGCCCGCGCTGCTTCTAGATACATGGTGGTTGTTAGGGTTTTGGCCCGACAGTCGAGCGCACCTCGAAAAATCCCTGGAAACGCTAACACGTTATTAATTTGGTTGGGATAGTCGCTCCGCCCTGTGGCCATCACCGCTACATCTTGAGCTACCAGTTCAGGCTGGATCTCAGGAATAGGATTCGCCATGGCAAACACTATAGGATCCCTAGCCATAGAGCGTACCATCTCTGGAGTAAGCACACCTGGAACACTGACACCGAGGAAAACATCAGCACCCTGGAGAGCATCCGCCAAAGTAGGGATGGCATCAGCAGTGGAAACGTCGATTGCAAAGGCTTGCTTTTCTGGATTCAGATCGGTGCGACTGGTACAGATCAGTCCTTTAGAATCGCACATGCGGATGGTGGTCACTCCGGCTTTTTGCAACAGGCGGGCAATAGCAACGCCAGCCGCTCCGGCTCCGTTGATGACAATGCTCACATCACTCAGGGACTTATTCACCAGTTTCACAGCGTTGATTAGCGCCGCTAAGGTGACGATCGCTGTCCCATGTTGGTCATCATGAAACACAGGAATATCTAATTCTTGGCGCAGACGGGCTTCAATTTCAAAACAGCGGGGAGCAGCAATATCTTCTAGATTTATGCCGCCAAATACTGGAGCAATGTGCTTAACAGTCTGCACAATTTCGTTGGTATCTTGGGTTGCCAAACAAATCGGAAAGGCATCTACTCCCCCAAATTCTTTGAACAGCATAGCCTTGCCTTCCATCACGGGCATAGCAGCCTCTGGCCCCAAGTTCCCTAGACCTAGGACAGCGCTACCATCAGTAACGATCGCTACCGTATTTTGCTTAATCGTCAGCTTATAGACTTGGCTAGGATCCTGGGCAATTGCCGTACAGATGCGCCCCACGCCAGGGGTGTAAGCCATAGCCAGATCGGCCTGTCCCTTAAGGGGAATCTTACTGTGAACGCTGATTTTGCCACTGCGATGGAGGTTAAAGGTGCGATCGTATACATTGACCAAAGTAATGTCAGGCACAGCCTTCACAGCGGCCACAATCGTCTCAGCGTGTTCCGTGCTCGCTGCGTCTACCGTCAAGTCACGAAGGGAAATCTGACGAGTTTGCTCGATTAGGTCAATCTGGCCAAGATTGCCACCCTCTTCTGCGATGGCTTGAATTACTTGCGACAGCATTCCCGATCGATTCGGCAACTGCACACGAATTGTCAAACTGAAACTAGGATTCGGAGTCAAATTGGTCATGGCAATAATGGTCAGTTTGGGGATAAGGCAAGGTTCAGATCAAATCATAGAGTCTGTTTGGCAAGAAACCATGAATAGTTCTGCTAGATTCGATGACATTTTAGTTGGGGCATAGTCTTGTTGAATGCTAGTCCGCTCACAGTGCTGAGCAAATAACTAGCATCGGTTACTATGAAGAACGACCATAACTACTGATTTTGCTCGTCTGCTCTCATCCTCTAGACCCTTCTCCCAAGCAAGAAGGGGAACAAAACCAGATTGAAGTTCCTTTCCCCAAGAGGGGAGAGAGCTTTAAGTGAGGGCAACCTGAGCAGTTACGGACGACCTTAAAACCGCAACCTTGAACTGATTGCCAAGACCATCATGCTAGCGAAACGAATCTTGCCCTGTTTGGATGTGAAAGCAGGCCGCGTAGTGAAGGGAGTGAACTTTGTCAACCTTAAGGATGCAGGAGACCCTGTTGAGTTAGCACAGGTCTACAATCAAGCTGGAGCCGATGAGTTAGTGTTCCTTGACATCACGGCTACCCACGAAGATCGCAGCATTATTTTTGATGTGGTCTATCGCACGGCAGAGCAGGTCTTTATTCCCTTGACCGTTGGTGGTGGCATTCAGTCCCTAGAGACGATTCGGGAACTGCTACGAGCGGGTGCAGACAAGGTGAGTATCAATTCAGCTGCTGTCCGAGATCCAGATTTGGTGAATCGAGCTAGCGATCGCTTTGGTGCTCAGTGTATTGTAGTGGCCATTGATGCCCGCCGTCGCACCGATCCAACTAACCCCGGCTGGGATGTGTATGTTCGAGGTGGACGGGAAAACACAGGCCTGGATGCAGTTGCTTGGGCTGTTGAGGTTACCAAGCGGGGTGCAGGCGAACTGCTGGTGA
>JANWZG010000354.1 GCA_025054735.1 Cyanobacteriota bacterium
GAATATCTCGGTATTGTTCGGCACTAATAGCCCTCAACTCCGGAGTCAATAGGGGTTGATCACCTGGAATTGGGTAGATGAGTAGCTTACAGGCACAGCGGTCAAAGGCGATCGGGGTTCCGCCTCGGCGAGTGAGGGCGACCCATATCCGAGCAGGTTCTCCAGCCTTGGGACTATGGTCAGGGTCAACATGCCAAGTACCTGCCACCTGTCCAGACACAACGGTTGTGTGAGCCATTGCCGGAGCAACTAAGGCAACCATAGTAACTGCTGTCAGTGTAGGAATTGTATTCATCAGAATCATGGCGATGAATTGGATAAAGGCCTAGGGAATGACTAGCGATCGTATCAGTAGCACTCCTAGGATCACCAAGGCTAGTAGTGCTGATCCCAGCCAGTTTTGCCAACTCCAAGCCAGTGCACCGAGATAGTTAGACCCTACCAAGATAGTATGTGTACCAACTAACAGTAAGGCTGGCACAGTCAGCAAGTGGAGTTTGCGCCAGAGGTTACCAAGGCGATTAACCATGGCATCGGTACTCGTGAGAGCAGCAGGCAGCATCAGCATTAATGCCATCACGCCAGCCACAATGCCAATTTGGTAGGTAGGGATGGTAAAGACGATCGCCATTACGTTCCAGTTGAAACTGTGGTCTAGCATGTGGGCGGTATGAATTAGAGAGAGCACAAAGGCACTAACTCCAATCGTGCGGCGGTAGCGCAGGGGGAATGCCCAAATCGGACTGATGGGGCGGGCAATCAGAGCCACAACCAAGCATATCAACGCTCCATAGCCACTGTAGTCAACCATGGCATCGGTGCGGCAGAGCGTCAGAATGCCAATCGTCAGTGTCACCCATCCCCCTAGTTGATAGAGTTGGCTGCGGCGATCGCGACTAATCCGAGCAGTAACCAGTCCAGTGCCTACCATCGTCGGCAAGGTGCCCAGGCCAAATGCCAGCATAGTGGCTGCTCCCTGCACCGGATCGCTAGTTTCTGCGGCCTTGATTTGAGCAATGTAGAGAAACCCACAGGGGATCAGCCCCCAGAGCCAGCCCAAGACAATAGGAGTCCACCAGTGAGGTTGTCGGCTTATGTAGGCTAAGGCACTGCTAAGCCGTTGATGTAGCCCTGCTAGGGGTTGAAACATGGGTACTTTAGGCAAGCTTACAGGCAGAACTTGGCTTAGCCCTATCCAAATTAGCAGCGTGCCCAGCAGAAGAGCGATTCCCCGCCGTAATGGACTTCCAATCCCAGCGAGGTGCCCGCCTGCAATCAGAAGGGAGCCAACAGCCCCGATCGCCATGCCGACTAACCCATAGCTAACTAATCGTCCTACGTTAAGTAGACACTGGTGATACAGTTGTTGCCGCCAAGTAAGGGAACTGGTACCTGCTGGTGATAGGGCAACGGCTGCTGTTAGAGGGCCACACATACCGATGCAGTGGCCAAAACTTCCGAGAAAACCCATGATGGCTACAAGTGCCAGATCTGCGGTTATTACCATCTTCAGACATGAAAGGGTACTACTAGTAAGGGCCACCAGACCCAACAGAACCAAACCCAAGGTTGGAGCGTTGCTTCGGGTAACTGGGTAGATGGGGCTAGCAGAGCATTCATCCGTTCCGTGAGGCGATCAACGCTAGCACATTCCCCAAAGGAAGCAGTTCCTTCGTAGGACTCTTGCCATGGACTTTTGACCACTGCCAGCAACACCTCAGCTAGCAACAGTGAATCCACCCGTTGAGCTGCCCACCCATCAGCTCGAAGTTCTCGCAAGGTCAACAACTCCTGCCATAGCAGGTTGGTATAGGGTAACCAGCAGGTCAAGCGCCGCAACCACCCCAACCAAAAGAACCAAAATGTGTCTTGGTAATAGGCATGAGCTTGTTCATGGGTAATCACTGCCGCTAGTTGAGTGGGATTAAGGGTGGTCAGCATCCCTTGACTAATAACTAGCTCTGGCCGCCAAAATCCAACCTGAGCACTGTAGAGCAAGGGGCTGTCTAACAATCGACAGGGCTGGTTGCTGGCATCTTGAGCAGAGACTGTCAGCAAGGGGTAGGTACGAATACGCTGGAGAGTCTGCTGTCCTTGCCACACAAGCTGAAGCCACAGCACACTTGCCCATCCTAGAAATGCTAAGGCTACACTATAGCAGCACCAGCCTTCCCAGAAGCCTACCATTTGACCTTGTGGCCCCATTAGGCTGATGGCGATCGCCGTCATGATTAACAACAACGGTGGCAACAAAAAGGCGCAGAGTGCCCGCTGCCAACGATCGCCCCAACTGCGCTTGCTGCTGAAGCTTACCAGCCAATACCATCGCCACCAGCAACAGTAAACTGCCACGACTATTACCATTAGCCCATGCATCATAGTTTCTCCCTTGCTTGGCGTATGGTTTGAATTCGTTGAGCAATCTCCGTCAGTCGGTCTAAGCTAACTTGGTCAAGGCTATCGGCAAATGCTGCTACCACATCAGGATTACCCACTGCCAGAAACTCGTGCAGTCGAGCATAGGCTAGTAATGCCTGTGCCTGCTCTTGGGTAACTAGGGGACACCACCGATAACTGCGTCCCTGTTGATTGCAAGATAGCCAACCCTTACTGGTGAGTCGCTTCAAGACGGTAGTAACCGAGGCATAGGCTAACTCTCGATTAGGATCAGCAAGGATGCGATCGTGGACATCTTTAACCGTAACCTCACCTAGCTCCCAAACAATCTGCAAAATTTCAGCTTCTAAAGGGCCTAGGGAAAGTTGGTATGGACGATGGCTTGGCAAAGGGGGCATATCACCAGAGAATCCTGACTATCTTGCTTTACTCCTATCTCAACTCTGGCGTTAGCGCTAGTAGACACGCACATTCTTAAGGTTTGACAGGTTGTCAAAGTCTTTGACCATCTGTCTTTTGATTTTTGTGGGGGTCTTCGTGATGATGAATGAAAAACGATAATTTTTGGTGTGAGAGATGATGATGAATCCAGTCAAGACCTTAATAAATGGGCACAGGCATATTGGGTGGGTGTCGATCGCCGTAGTTTGTGGACTTAGCACCTATTCCTCAGCAGCAACACCTGCTGTCTCCCTACCATCTGTTAACACCGCTAATCCGGTTAATAGCGAGCAAGTCGATCAATCCCTATCCTCAATCCAAACTAGTCTATCTGTCCTAACAGTACCAGCCTATTGGGAACATAGTCCAAGCTTTTCTAATGCTCGATTGCTTCAGCCTATAACCGTCACAGACATTGCTCAAAATCCTACTCCCGCGGTAACGCCAACCAGCCCAACTGAAGTAGATTCGGAACCAGAGGAAGAAATCATTGTGGTGGATCAATCTCCTGCGATCGCGCCCACCACCACGCCACTTTACATTGTGCCTGCTGCAGAAATTCAACAACGCGGCACATCCACCTTGGCAGAACTCCTGCGTACCCAGCCAGGCTTTGCAATAAATGACTTTGGCTTCGGAGCCGATATTCACACAGGGACGTTTTACCGAGGTGCCTCCCTTAACCAGTCTGTGATTTTGCTGAATGGTCGATCCATTGGCAGCAACATCAGCACTTACCATGGTGCAACTGACTTGAATAGCATCCCCCTGGAGGCAATTGAGCGGGTAGAACTCTCCAGCGGTGTTAGTAGTGCTCTATACGGATCCGAAGCGTTCGGCGGTGTCATCAACCTTGTGACCAAGCAAGATGTTGGGGTTCCCCAGTTCACTAGTGGACTGTCTTTTGGCTCTCTGGGGTACGCCAACTACCGCGCTGGCTATGGTGGACGGTTAGGCAATGTACGGTTCCGGCTTAGCTATGAGGAAACTAAAGCAGATAACCGCTACCCTGTACCCGTTGGTGCTGCTAACCGTGATGCGCAAGGACTCTTGTTCAATGGTGATACGGCAGTCAACAACTACTATGGTACTGTGAGTGTTGATTTAGACGATCGCAATACGCTTAGTCTAGATGCCTACAAAATTAGTAGTCGGCGGGGTCTGCTGTACTTTGGGTTCCCCTTGCAACGCGATCGCCTTGACCATGATGTGTTCAACATCGGGCTGAATTGGCAGAGCAAGCTAGGAAATGGTAACGATTCTCGCCTAAGCGCCACGATCGGCTATGGACAAGACTATTTCAACACCTATGGGCCTGCCCAAGCCATCTTTTATCGTCGGGGCATTCTCGACTCCCAAGCCCTTACAGCTCGTTTAGAACATCAGTGGCAGGTCAACCCTAGCAACAATCTGCGCTATG
>JANWZG010000355.1 GCA_025054735.1 Cyanobacteriota bacterium
TGCCATGTCTGATCGTCTGATTACGCTAGATGCTGCTGACTATGAAGCAATGACTGCTGAGCTAGCGTTACTGCGTCAACGGGTGCAAGCCTTAGAAGCAGCTAACCTTACCCAACAACAAACAGAGTTTACCCATCGTCGGCGTGCCGACCAGTTTCAAATCTTTTTAGACAATAGCCCAGTGCCAGCATGGATTGTAGATAGACATGGGCAGATGGTTTACATCAACCCTGCCTATCTCCAATTTCACCGAACGAACATCCCCATAACGACTAGTGAGATTGTGGGGAAAAGCGTGTTTGACATGTTTGACCCAGAAATTGCCCATCAGTTTCATACCAATAACCAACGGGTGATTGAGGGAGGCACGATCGTCGTGACAATGGAAGTTTGTCCCCTCCCGGATGGCAACCTAGGAGATTTTCAAGTCTACAAGTTTCCGATTGTCACCCCAGATGGTGAGGTGGTGGTGGGCGGGATGGCCTTAGATGTTACCGATCGCTGCCGAGCCGAAGCTGCCCTACAGCAGTTAAACGCAGACCTAGAAGCCAGGGTACAGGAGCGCACCCATGCCCTCGCCCAGACTGAACAGCGCTTGCGCAACCACAACGCTGGAATTCAAGAGCTAGTTAGTCGAGGCACCCTAGAGTACGACGAACTGCAACCAGCCCTACAAGATGTTACAGACATTGTTTGTCACGCCGTAGATGTAGCCCAGACTAGTATTTGGTTCTACACTGACGATCGCAGCGCCATCACCTGTCATAACCTTTACTGTCTGGCTGACGGCACCCATAGCCAAGGTGAGAATCTGACTCAAGCCCAGTGTCCGATTTATTTTCACGCCCTGCAAACCACCCGGATACTTGTTGTCCATGATGTCTACAGCGACCTGCATGTCCAAGAATTAGTACCAAGTTATCTACAGCCCCTGGGAATTACGGCTATGATCGATGTTCCGATTTGGTGCCAAGGAAAAGTTGTAGGGGTTTTGCGCCTAGAACATGTGGGCACACCGCGACAATGGGCACTAGAAGAAGAGAACTTTGCTGTGTCCATCGCCGATATTATTCGCTTGATCCTAGAAACCCACGAACGTCGGCAGGCCGAACTTACCCTCCAGAATCAAGCCCGCCTATTGGAACAGGTGAAAGACTCCATTATCACCACTGATCTAGAGGGCAATATCATCAGTTGGAACCGTGCCTCAGAGACCATGTTTGGCTACACGGCTGAGGAAGCCATCGGCCAACATATCACACTTATCTATCCTCCTACGCTCCACGAAACCCTCATGACTAACGTGATTTTACCGTTGCAGCAACATGGACAGCATGAAACTGAGGTGACGGTGCAGCGCAAATCAGGAGAGCAGTTTGATATTTTCCTGTCCCTATCCTTCAAACGTGATGCCTGTGGCAATCCGACTGGCATGATTGGTTATTCGGTCGATATTAGCGATCGTAAACGTGCTGAAATCCAATTGCAACAACAAGAGCAGTTTTTACGCAGCATCTACGATGGGGTGAATATGCACATTTTTGTTGTAGATGTGGCTGCCGATGGGGAGTTTCGGTTTGCAGGCTGGAACCGAGCAGTAGAAGAGATGTATCACATTCCCTCTTATGCTGCTGTAGGCAAAACTCCCGTCGAATTGTTTGGGGCAGAGACAGGGCAGTTACTTTGCCAGCGGTATCAGCACTGCGTGCAGGTGGGCATAGCCGTTACCTATGAAGATTGCTATGTGATTCAGGAACAGGAGAATTGGTGGTCAGTTACGCTGAACCCCCTGCGGGATAATGATGGTCGCATTGGTCGTCTAATTGGCACGGCTCTCAATATTACTGATCGCAAACACACAGAAGCGATATTGCAAGAGCGCGAAGCCTTCTTACGCAGCATCTACGACGGCTCTCAGAATCAAATCTTTGTCTGGTCGGTCTCCGATGACGGTGAGTTTCGCCATACAGGCTGGAATGCCCACACCGAAAAGGTTACGGGCCTCAGGAGCCAAGACTGTAAAGGCAAGACCCCAGAAGAAATCCTTGGCGATAGCTTTGGAAACAAGGTGAGGCAGAATCTTATCCGTTGTTGTGATTGTGGGGAAACCATCTCTTACGAAGAGTACTTGCCCTTTCAAGGTCAGCCCCTGTGGTGGTATACCACCCTGAGTCCGCTTCAGCGCGACAATGGGCAAATTTATAGCATTGTTGGCTCCACGATCGACATTACTAAGCTCAAACAGGCAGAAGCAGCTCTCCAAGAAGCCCTAGCCGAAGCCCTAGGACTGAACGCAATTCTAGACAATTTGGCAGATGGTCTGCTGGTGACTGATACCGATGGCAGAGTCAGCCGTTATAATCCTGCCCTGCTGGAACTCTATGGCTTAGAGGGGGAGGGTTTACTAGGTGAAGATGTCATCGACTTGCCGATGCCAGGATTAGCCGATCTGTTGGCTCAGACCTATGCTAGCCCTGATGAGGTATTCACAAGTGAAATTTTGCTAAGTCAGGATCGGGTGGGTCATGCTACAGCTACCACCATTTATAAGCCCTCGGTTGAAGGCAGTGACGATGCAGAACTGTGGCTAGGGGCGGCTGTGTTAATACGAGATATTACGGCACAGCGGGAAATCGATCGCATGAAAACTGACTTTATCTCCACAGTATCTCACGAACTACGCACACCACTGACTTCAGTGCTAGGGTTTGCCTCCATCATCAAAGAAAAACTCGACGAGGATATATTCCCCTACATCCAAAACACTGATCGCAAGCTCCAGCGTGCCCTCAAAAAGGTAGACACCAACATTTCTATCATTGTGTCTGAGGCAGAGCGCCTGACAACGCTGATCAACGATGTGTTGGATATTGCCAAGATGGAAGCAGGCAAGGTGGAATGGCACATGCAACCCCTGAACCCTGTGGAGGTGATTGAACAGGCCATAGCTGCCACCTCGGCCCTGTTTGAAACCAGTGGTTTGACCCTACGGCAAGAAATCAGTGGTGATTTACCCCAAGTGATGGGCGATCGCGATCGTCTCATCCAAGTGCTCATCAATCTAATCTCTAATGCAGTGAAGTTTACGGAACAGGGAAGCATTACTGTGCGAGCCACGGTTCGTAGTGGGGGAGTTAGCTCAACCATGACTGAGCCTGTTCCAGAAGGCGCTAGTTTAGTCATCTCAGTAATTGACACAGGCATCGGCATTGCCCCAGACGACCAGCCTAAGGTGTTTGAAAAGTTTAAGCAGGTAGGTGATACGCTTACCGATAAACCCAAAGGAACTGGATTAGGGCTGCCTATCTGTCAGCAAATTGTGAACTATCACGGGGGTACGATTTGGGTCGAGAGTGAGCTAGGTGTAGGCAGCACGTTTTCGTTTACATTGCCCATAACCCCCATTTCCACATCCCTACACGCTGCTAAAAATACTGCTAACTACCAGTCATTAGTTCGCCAAATCAAAGAGCACATGGCTACAGCTGCGATCGCCATTCCCAACGATCGGAAAACTATCTTAGTTGTCGATGATGATGCGCACATCCGAGAACTATTGCGTCAAGAACTAGAGTCTGAAGGCTACGTTGTGCAACAGGCCAGTAATGGTATGGATGCCATTAACCAAGTCAAGATGTCTCGGCCTGACTTAATCATCCTAGATGTGATGATGCCCCAGATTAATGGCTTTGATGTGGCAGCAGTTCTCAGAAATGATCCCCGCAGCATGGCCATTCCCATCATTATCCTGTCGATTATCGAAGATAAAGAACGTGGGTTCCGCATTGGCATCGATCGCTATCTCACAAAACCCATCAACACTCCACAATTGCTCAATGATATTCAGGCACTGCTGCGCCAAGGCACATCTGGCAAAAAAGTACTGATAGTAGACGAAAATGCTTCCACAGTACAAACATTATCGGAAGTGTTGCGTGCCCAAGGCTACCATGTGGTTGAGGCGAATGGTCGCGACGACTGTATTGAAAAAGCAATTTCTCACCAACCTGACATGATTATCGTAGATTCAGTACTTTCTCAAGAGCATAACTTGGTAAGAACCCTGCGCTTTGAAAAAGGGCTAGAGAATGTCTTCTTTGTGCTGTTGGGAGATGATCAAGTTGCTTAGAAGACAAGAACTAGCTCAGACAACAAGACCAGTATTGTAGAGTGATACTAGCGCTATCTAATCTCCATCTTATTACGAGCTTGTATGGTTGTAGTCATGACTTTG
>JANWZG010000356.1 GCA_025054735.1 Cyanobacteriota bacterium
GTCAGGACGGTTGGTAGCGGCGATGATAATGATGCCAGTATTGCCCTCGAACCCATCCATCTCGGTCAACAACTGATTTAGGGTCTGCTCTCGCTCGTCATTCCCCCCACCAATGCCAGCACCTCGCTGTCGCCCAACTGCATCAATCTCATCGATGAAAATAATGCAAGGGGCATTTTCCTTAGCCTTACGGAACAGATCTCGAACTCGCGATGCACCCACGCCCACAAACATTTCTACAAACTCAGATCCAGAAATGGAGAAAAAGGGTACACCAGCCTCACCCGCGATCGCCTTGGCTAGCATCGTCTTGCCTGTACCGGGGGGGCCAACCAAGAGCACTCCCTTAGGAATACGTGCGCCAACAGCCGTGAAGCGCTCTGGCTTCTTCAAAAATGTGACAACCTCTTGCAGCTCCTCTTTAGCTTCCTCGACACCAGCGACATCATCAAACATGACACCAGTCTTCGCTTCCATTTGAAAGCGTGCTCGAGATTTGCCAAAGTTCATAGCTTGCCCAGGCCCACCAGGCACATTGCTGGAGCGTCGGAACAAGAAAAATAAGCCCACAATCAGAAGCACTGGAAAAACGAGATTGCCGACTAAATTCCAGATGGCTGCATCGTTGCGGGGCGGGTGAGAGTCAAAATTAATGTGCTGAGCCTTCAACCTAGAAATCACCTCTGGGGTAGTTCCAGGCAAGTCAACCCGCAACCGCTGTAATCGATTATCTAGATCAGGATCTATCGCTTCTACGATCGCTGTACGACCACCGTCGTAAAAGTCTACACTGCGCACCCGATGAGCATCAAGATATTCCAAGAAGCGCCCATAGGTCATGCGAGTTGCCGCAGCGTTGCGACTAGTGTCGCCAGCATTGGATGAGAACGCTCCCTGCCATAGAAAAAAACCAACCACCAGTATCGGCAACGTCCAAAGTAGAACTGTTTTCCAGGACAACTTCATGAACTTCTACACTCTCCTAAAAATAAGTAATGTGATGTCAAGTAATGTGATGTCTGCAACCGCAGCTAGTCTCAACTGAGTTATTAAAGTGTTCTTCTCTTTGCAAGAATTGGCTGCGCTGATGCTGTCGAGTACCCAGAGAAAGCACCACGCTTGCAGGCTGAATCCCATGGCCTAGACAGTCAACCCATGCAGCCCCTATACAGGTCTGCGCAGGGCAACTGGCCCCACAATCTAGTCTAATGCCTCCAAAGGCAGCAACCAAAATTGACAAACATCAACGTCATACCATTGAATCTTAACTAAATTTAACAGAATTATCAGGATTTCTAACCAAATCTGATGAAGTGGGGAGCACAATCGCAGTCTAGACTTGCGATGATTCTATGCTAGATGGCTTTAGTCTGATAAAGCCTATGCGAATTTCTATTTTTCAGATAAGCTCTTATTCCAGAGTTCGCTAACAACGATTGTTGCTCACGCCTTCACCATTTTTCTTCACTACTTTTGTCAGTGAATCCTAGTCAGCGAATCCTGTTGCCTCTGATAGGATAATGCTGAACCAACTCGACGTTGAGTTTTGTCTCATGACGGCTGAATTACCACTAGGTACTAGGCATAATACTTGTGAACTAAATTGAAGGCTGATATAAACCCCAATGACAGCGAAACAATCCCCCGTTCCCTCTGGCGCAATGCCAATCCTTAGCGTTGATTTAGGGCGCACGTCTATTAAAGCTTGTGTCAGCCGCGATCAAGCTGGGGTTGTTCTGATTCCTGCAAATGTTGCCCATCTCACAGTTGAACAGGTGCGGCGAGGTGGTTTTGAATCTCGATTGACAGATCCCTTGTTGGACATTTGGTTAGAGTATCAGGGCAAGGGATATGCAATTGGTCAAATGGCCGCTGATTTTGGTGCTGACTTGGGCATAGGTAAGTCGAAGGTTGAGGATGCTCTCTATAAGGTATTTGCCTGTATCGGCTACTTTCGATTAAAGGGCGACATAGCTGTGGTGTTGGGGTTACCCTATCAGTCCCAAGAGCAGTTTGATCGTGAAAAGGAGCAACTGATTAGTACAATCCGATCGCCCCATGTCATGTTCTATCGCGGTGAACCTGTCTCAGTAAACGTCAAACAGGTATGGGTTGTACCTGAAGGTTACGGTAGTTTGATTTGGTGTGAAGCCTCTGAAAAGGACATCCCTGGCCTCAGCTTCTTGAATATGTCTGTGGCAGTTGTGGACATTGGCCATCAAACCACCGACTTCCTGATGGTTGATCGCTTCCGATTTGCACGAGGTGCCTCCCAAAGTGAGCCATTTGCAATGAACAAGTTCTATGAGCAAGTTGCATCCCAAATCAAAGGTGCAGATAGTCAATCCCTGTTACTGATGGAAGCTGTTAACCGTCCATCAGGACAGCGCTTCTATCGTCCTCGTGGGGCAACTCGTCCAGCTAACCTAGATGACATTATTCCTAGCTTGCGCCAGAGCTTTGCCAGAGATTTGTGCGATCGCTTAATTGAATGGTTGCCTGAGCGGGTCACAGATGTAATTGTGGCTGGTGGTGGTGGTGAATTTTTCTGGGAAGATTTGCAGCAACTCTTGAAAGAGGCACAACTGCGAGTGCACTTAGCAAGCCCTTGTCGGCAAGCAAATGCACTAGGTCAATATATTTATGGTGAAATCCAGATGGCAGGTAGTCAATCTAGCAGGGCGTAACTCCTATGGCAACAACTTCTAAGAAGACTTCAAAGTCTGTTGCGTTTACAACGGATGAAGCTGATAAAGCGCTTTTAAGGGAAATTGAAACATTGCTTGCACAGGGAGAATATGCTAGCTTCAGCGACCTGTGTAAGGATGCGCTAGAGCAGTTTTTCTTTCCTGAAACAGCTCCGGCTGCTACTGACGCTGGTATGGATGTCCCACTGGTGCAGGTGCATAGCCAGCTAGAGCAAGTGAGTGCCGCTACGAGCGAAATTCTAGCTCAGCTTCGGCAGCAAGCATCTGTTTTGGAACAAGCTGGCGACAGCGATCTTAGCAAGCTAGAGAGCCAGATCACTAAGCTGTCTCAGCAACTCAAGCAAGTCGATACTCGGACTGCCCAAACACTGACGCAAATTCAGCGCCAAATTACTGATTTGGAACAACAAGCTGGAACAACAGCAGCACCAGAGCTAGATATTGATTGGGATGGACAATTTGCAGCAATCACAGAAAGGATTGAACGGGTAGAAGCTCGCGTAGCTAAGGTGTTAAAAGAGTTGCAACAGCGATCGTCTGAGTCGGCAACGACTGAGGTAGACACTGAAGCTATTGAAGCAGCCATTACTCGTCACGTTAGGCCGCTGTTAGATCGGATTGGTGCTCTAGAGAAGAAGACTGACGATCGCTTTCAGCAAATCCAGCAAGCGCTAACGGCTGCTGAGGAAGCCGCTGCCGACCGGGAAGAGCAATATCTTACCCAACTAGAAGAGCAGTTTGCTCGTTTGGCTGAGCAGTTGATGCCATCTGAACCGGAACCATTACCGGAATCAGCACCAGAGCAACTATCGATTCCCGAACCGCAGGTGCCTTTGCCAAGGCAAACTGCGTCTTCATCGGACGACCCACTACTTAGCCGACTCAGCGTATTGATTGAAGACTTTTAGGAATAGGCTACAATGGCAACCCCAAACAAGAGGCCAATAGAGTCTGCTAACGATCGTATCGTCTATCGAGAGTTTGGTACTGATAGTGTGTCAGCAGCAACAGAGCAGAAATCATTGCCGGTTTTACCTCGGCAGCAAACCCTGCGCATTCGAGTAGAGCGCAAGGGCCGAGGTGGCAAGACGGTTTCTGTGATTGAAGGCCTGCAATTACCCTCTGCTTCTCTAGCAATACTGCTCAAACAACTGAAAAGCCACTGTGGAAGTGGAGGCACAGCTAAGGATGGAACAATAGAACTGCAAGGTGACCACCGACAAAAACTGGCTCTCTGGCTAGAGCAACGAGGGTACGTCGTTAAGCTAAGTGGAAAATAGCATCCTGCTGAATTAAAAATAGAATATATTCAAGAAAGTGAATATGCGATCGTATGGCTCTATCACATGCTTTACTGTCATTGCTGCTGCATCAGCCGAGCAGTGGCTATGATCTAGCGAAGCAATTTGATTGTTCAGTAGAAGGCTCAGTTGGCTTTTTTTGGGGTGCCAGTCATCAGCAGATCTATCGAGAGCTAACTCGACTAGAAGAGCAGGGATGGCTGCGCTCGGAAACTAT
>JANWZG010000357.1 GCA_025054735.1 Cyanobacteriota bacterium
AGCATGGCGATCAACTAAGCTCCAGTCAAACCAACTGATTTCGTTGTTTTGGCAATAGGCATTGTTATTGCCACGCTGCGATCGTCGTACCTCATCACCCATCAGTATCATAGGTGTTCCTTGAGACACGAACAAAATTGTCAGAAAGTTCTTAATCTGGCGTAATCTCAGGGCTTCAATCTTAGGGTCATCAGTGTCTCCTTCTACCCCACAGTTCCAACTCCAGTTACTATTGGCACCATCTCGATTCTCTTCACCGTTGGCCTCATTGTGCTTCTCGTTATAGGACACTACATCGTTGAGGGTAAAGCCATCATGGCAGGTGACAAAGTTAATGCTATGGTTGGGTTCGCGATCAGGCTGAGGATATAAATCGGGACTACCCATGATCCGGGCTGCTAGAGTACCTACCATACCGGGATCACCTTTGACAAAGCGGCGAATATCGTCCCGGTAAGGGCCATTCCATTCGGCAAATCGCTCACCAGCAAATGATCCCACTTGATAAAGTCCACCTGCATCCCAGGCTTCAGCAATGATTTTAGTGCCCGCTAGTACTGGGTCTGAATCAATCGCCCACAGCAGTGGCGGATTCTTTAAAGGCATTCCAGAGGAGTCTCGTGACAGGGCAGAGGCCAAGTCAAAGCGAAACCCATCCACGTGCATATCGGCAACCCAGTAGCGCAGGCAGTCTAGAATCAAGTGTGTAGCGATCGCATTCGTTTCAAAGGTATTACCGCAGCCGCTATAGTTACGGTAAAGGCTGGGATCATCTTCTAGCATGTAGTAATCTCGATTGCTTAACCCTCGAAACGATAGGGTCGGGCCTTCGGCATTGCCTTCGGCTGTATGGTTAAAGACCACATCAAGGATAACTTCAATGCCAGCATGGTGCATGGCTTTCACCATATCGCGAAACTCATCTAACACACCCAGGGGATCATGGCTGACGCTATAGCCTACGTGGGGCGCAAAGAAGGCGATCGTGCTGTAACCCCAGTAGTTGCAGAGACCGGGTGGAGCATCTTCTTCATCAAACTGGTGGATGGGCATGAGTTCGATCGCAGTCACCCCTAACTCTTGCAAGTAGGGAATTTTCTCCACCAGTCCAGCATAGGTGCCCCGCTTTTCAGGTGATACTCCGGAACTAGGATGACGAGTAAACCCGCCTACGTGCAGCTCATAAATGACTGTCTTGGCATAGGGAGTTTTGGGATGCTCATCATCTTCCCAATCGTAGGCACTGGGATCAACTACCACACTTCTCAGGGCTTTGGGGCAGTTGTCTCCCCGTTGTCTAGCGGCTTCTCGGCTGTAGTTTTTCCAGCCAGCAACGGCTCGTCCGTAGGGGTCAAGCAGCACTTTGCCACTGTCAAACCAGAGTCCCTGTTTTGGGTCATAGTCTCCATGGGCACGGTAGGCATACACTTGGCCAGCCTTAACTCCTGGCAGGAAAGCGTGCCAATAATGAAAAGTTTTATTGTGAGGCGGGGTTAGGGGAATGACGTAACTGGGATAGGGAGCATTCGCATCGTCAAAGAGCAGCAGCTCAATCATCGTAGCCCCTCTTGACAAGACACAGAAGTTAACGCCGTCAGGATAGACAGTTGCACCCAGGGGAAAACTCTGACCAGGAAGAACGGACAATGTCATAGTTTGGGGCAATTGAGAGAGAAAGACCCTAGTTATACTATCGTGTTTGTGCTACGAGCGTCGATCGCGCTCTAAATCGTCAAGCACTTTCTCGTAGTACCAAACTAGGTCACGATTGGGAAACTTTTGGCGGCTGTGCTCTAGCAACCGTTGAGCAATATCGCCATTGCCACCAAGCACGGTTAGCAATCGTCGATTCAAATCAGACAATCGTGAATGAGACCGCTTGGATACCTCAGGTGAGGAGGAGAGGGGTTTTTCTGGTACAACTGGTTGGCTAGGGAGTAGGCGAGATCGCTGTTGCCACAGCCGCTCTAACAGCCGCTCTAGTAGCTGCCAGCTAACGATCGGTGGCTTTTGGCGGCGCTCTCGCAGCCAATCAATCAACGAAGCAACACTAATCAGCAGCAATAGGACGATGAGGAGCAGTAGAAGAATGTCAACTGACATAGCCAACCTGTTAATTACAGCGCGCAGGCATAATAGCTACCTCGCATAGTTCACAGTAAGAGGCTCAACAGAATGCTAGGAACTCGCCTCCATGCTATCCGTACTTACTGAGTTCGTGCGATTATTCCTAGCATTCCCATAACAAGCCACAAATTTACGCTGTTGATGCCCTGCCATAGCACTCGAAAAGAAGGTTAGCACAATCGTATAGGCTCAGTCTTTCAACAAGCAGTATTTCACGTCTGTCACTCATTTCCTCTTACCACTTGCCCAGCCGTTATGGCCCATTGTCGCATCCACAGGGCAATTACCCCTAGATAGACTAGTCCAACTGCGCCTGCTAACGGGTTACGATCGATACCTGTAACCCATTGGGGAACGCCATCACTATAGGCAACAAGTGATCCTACATTGACTAGATAGTAGCCACCTACTAACCCAGCATGAAGTCCGATCGCCAACCCTAATGTTCCCCTAGCAGCACGCTTTGCCCACACCAATGCCATCCCCAACAGTACTAGCCCTAGAAACTGAGGAAGGGTCTTAAGAACTACGTCTAGCGGCTTAATGAAGTGTAGCAGGGCAAAAATGATGCTAGATGCATACAAGGATGCACTTGGGGCATAGTCCCGCTCCAGCTCATCTAGGAGCCATCCCCTAAACAACACCTCTTCAGCAAAACCAATCCCGCTAGCGACTAACAACCCCTCTACGGCTAACCGTGGCCAATCACCCTTGAGCTGCCAAGTTACCCAGCCAACCAAGCTCTGAACCGTGAACATGCTCAAAAGGCCCATAGATCCAATGACTAAACCCAGGAGCAAGTATCTGGAACTGCTGCCCGCCCAAACTAGGCCATACCGTCGGAGCATATGAGGCTCACCATACACCGCTCGTCCCCACCATTGAGCTAGGGCGAGGAACTCAACGTAAAGCAACAATAGTGGAAGAATACTTGCCCAGCGGGAGTCAAGTGTGTCATACAAACTCAACCCCAGTGGTGCCCAAACGATTACTAACAAGCCTACAAAAATCACTAGGCGGACGACCACTGGGTAGGTGGAAATTCTAGAAAACCGAGGGGTCATTCATCTGGCTCGATCGTGCTGGTCAACCCATGGTTCTTCAACGTCTCGCAGTAAAACTCAGCATGTTCTAGGGCACAGACAATGACCAGTGCAATACCGTTAGTGTGAGCCTCCATCATGATGTTAACTGCTTGGGGCTGGGTCAGGCTAGGCACAGTTTGCAGTAAAACTTGGACGACATACTCCATCGAGTTAAAGTCATCATTATGGAGTAGCACACGATAGCGAGGTGCTAACTTTCTAACCGTAGAAGGCTTCTGAATCGTTTCGACAGCCACAGTACGTTATCCCCTCCTTGCGATCGATTAGCTTCACTAAATTCAAAGAACATCTAAGTTGAAACTACGCAGATCACTGGCTTAAGTACCTCAATGTTCTCTTACTTTCATTCATACTACTTAATCTTTGCAGGTTGTTCAATAGCTCCAAACAATCTCGACTCTGCGATTCATAACTAGCCACTATTGATGAGGCATGATCAGGCAAACCATAGATTACCCGCAGCAAGAAGTTTTAATGTCAACTGATGCAGGTTCTCACTGGTATGAGCCTGCACGGGGCATGATGCCATAGGTCATCCTAGGTTTACGAATTTGCCCCCATCCTCTGAGCACTACTCCTAGCTTAGAGGAGACAGGACTCAAGGGTGAGGGCAGTACCGCTAGATTCCTAGCGTGAGGATATCGTTGCGGACAAATATGTATAAATGATCGTTTAGCGGAAGCTACCAGGGTTCAATCGGCGACCTCCACTATTCGTAGAAATACCACCCCTCAGTTGAGTACCTGTTCCGCCATCCCGCTGGTCAAGGAAGGGACGCAGGTTCAAGCTAGACGCGCCTATGCGAGATACTCCGGTCAATGTGCCGATGTTGATCAAGTCCCCTAGGGGATTATTGCCGCTGTCTACCAGAGTATTCACCCCTTGGGTTTGCTGACCACTATCTGCGATGGTTAGGTTTTGGAAGATGCGATCGCGAGTTTGGATGGGGTCTTGTCCAGGAGGCACTGTCAATACAATTCGGCAGGT
>JANWZG010000358.1 GCA_025054735.1 Cyanobacteriota bacterium
TAGTGCGTGAGCTTTTAGACCTGGCCAAATCAGTGGGGTGGGGAGCGGCTGATATTTTACAACGGCTCCAGATGAATGACCTTAATGTGCAGGGGGCGGGCAACACCTTAGTAACTGTTGCTGATACTTCTGCTAATAACTACATTGTGGGACGCTTGCAAACTGAGTTAGGTACTCAAGAGTTTGGGTATCTGAGCGAGGAGACATACAAAATTAATCCGGACTCCGATCGCCTCAGCAAGCATCGGGTATGGATTATCGATCCCCTTGATGGCACCTGGGATTACGTCCACAAAACTGGAGAATATGCAGTTCATATTGCCTTAGTGGAACATGGTCGGCCAGTCTTGGCGATCGTGGTTTGTCCTGCCGTATACAAACTGTACTATGCTACTCGTGGCGGCGGTACCTATGTTGAGAGTCGTTATGGCACTGAAATTAGTCCTAGTCAGCGGCTAAAAGTTTCTGATAAAGAACAACTCAACACCTTTTGTTTGGTGATTAGCCGTAACCACCGAGAACCCCGATTAAACTACCTACTACAGCAACTGCCCTGTCAAAATCAACGGTATGTTGGCAGTATTGGTGGCAAGATTGCAGCCCTAGTCGAGCAAAAAGCCGATGCCTACATTGCCCTATCGGGTAAATCTGCTCCCAAAGATTGGGATTTAGCTGCACCAGAACTTGTGCTTACAGAAGCCGGGGGAATGTTCACATTCTTCGATGGCAGCATTCCTCGCTACAACAAAGCCGATGTTAATCAGTGGGGGGGATACTTAGCTAGTAACGGACGCTATCACACTGAACTATGTGCCAGAGCACAGGCTATTTTGGATCGTTTCGATGCTCAAGATGCTGAAATTCGTAGATCCATCATTTAAGAGAAAGTGTCATCCCTTAGCCCGCACCAAAGAGGCAGTTGGCTCATCCTAGACCACAAACTTAAGAACACCTAGACTGCGAACCTGGGTAGTTACGAGAAAACTTGTCAGGGGAATCGTGCCCCCTGGGTTGCGCCATGTTGGGTTACGCGATCGTACTCTACATCTTTCTGACTATAGTTCTCAATAATTTGCATCATGGCAGTATTCACAGACATTTCAAGCTGCTCACAGGTAGACCGACTAGGGAAGCGTTCGAGTGCCTGCGCAACTTCTCTAGCTGCATTAATGCCGTGATCGCGATGACCATCCTCATGGCGTTGCAGCGCTGTGACATAACGCTGCCAGCGCCTTACTAAATCCTTAGAAACACGAGGCGGCATTTGCCACTTGGGCATCGTGATGGTGATATCAGCCCGTACTTGATTGCTAGTCAATCGGCAGTAGTTGTCGCGAACAGCGTATCGATAAGACCAGCGCACATACCAACGAGTAGTAGCATCAAATCGTTGTCCTGGTGTCCACTCTGGCCCTCGTTGATTTAGTTGTTGCCGCAGTTGGTTAGCTGTTGACCCTGCAATGACATAGTAATTGCGAGTGATAGATATGACTGGATTTGTAGACGCGATCACAGTCTGGGCAAGGTTAGACGCTAGCCAGCAAATGATAGCAACTGCAATTGCTATGGTTGCATAGCGCCACTTCCTCAGCAGGATATTATTCACGGATTGTAGAATAGGCATAGGTTTAGGTTAGGGTTCTCTATGGCAGATTGGCTAGAGCATAGTGTACAGGTCGAAGTTGACACACCGATCGACGTAGTGTGGTCGCTGTGGTCTGATTTAGAAAAAATGCCCAATTGGATGCCGTGGATTCAATCCGTCAAGATATTAGATGACAATCCCAATCTGTCTCGATGGATGCTAACCACTGGAGGATGGGAATTTAGCTGGATGTCACGCATTGTTAAGCTAGTCACTCATCAACTGATTCAGTGGGAGTCTGTGGATGGCCTGCCCAATCGGGGAGCAGTTCGTTTTTACGATCGTGGCTCTAGCAGCATTGTTAGGCTCACTGTAGCTTACCGGATTCCTGGGTTCATTGGCGAACTTATGGATCACTTGTTTCTAGGGCGAATTGTCGAGTCTACGTTGCAAGCTAACTTGAACCGATTTCGTGACTATGCAGTTCAGACTTATCATCCCATCGTTGATGCTTAGCAGAGATGTTCTCTGTAGGCAATCAATGAGATCATGGTGACACTGCCATGTATGATAGAAGAGACTAGAACGTAGTTATAGGAACATTTCAAAGGGTTCAGGTATGGTAACTCTGAAAATTGCCGTTTACATAGTGGTTACATTCTTTGTTTGCCTGTTTGTGTTTGGATTTCTCTCAAACGATCCTGCTCGTAACCCCAAGCGTCGGGACATGGAATAGTAAGCTTATGTCGGTGGAACATTACTCCTGCACAACTTGTCCTAAGGTGTGCTGTCTTCCACTAACATGATGTTCCACCCTGTCCTGTTGCTAGGCTATGCCCTATCCGGTAATCAGTCCACCACCAATTACACAACCAGCACCTCCGCCATTAGCGATCAATGTCATTTCTCAACAGGTTGATCACTCACTAGCTACTCTCGCTGCTCGTAGTCTTATCCAGCCTAGGGATGTGCTTATTGATGTTTCATCCCCAGACACCTTGTCCCCAGAGTGGAGTTCGTCGCTGCAAAAACAGGAGCCTTCTCCTGAGCTGAACTCTCTACCAAAGCCACTAACCAGCGCAACTGCCCTAGGGACTCCTCAACCTGTAGGGTATGTGATTGTCAAGCATGTTGCTAATAATGCGCAGACCAATCCATCGCGCATTGAGGCTCAAGTGTCTCCTAATCCTGGTTTCAGACTGCCAGTTTTCGATCCCTCAGTCATTCCCAGCACTCCACCCTTGGGGATACCGACACCTCTGAGTCCAACCCCTGATGACTCAACGCCACCACCATCGACGCCGCAATCAGCCACGAATGCAGCCGGAATTCTTGATTTGACAGCCGATCGTCAAGAATACGACAGCAATCGGCGCATCTTTTCCGCTGAGGGAAATGTTCGGATGCTCTTTCGAGGGGCAATCATTCAAGCTGATCGTCTGAAGGTGAATCTAGTAAACCGCGTGGTGGTTGCTGATGGCAACGTAGTCCTTACCAGAGGAAATCAAGTCTTGGAGGGTGATCGGTTTGATTATGACCTGTTGCAAGAGTCAGGGGTTGTTCGCAAAGCTAGAGGTGAAATTTTTCTACCCTCCAGCCAAGAAGACTTCACCATTCAACCGGCATCAGATACCATTAGCGCTGTGCCGCTGCCCCGTATGTTGGGTGACCAGTTAGCGATTAACCAACCGTTGCAGGCTGTTAGCAGTCCTGGCGGCCTCTATTTGGTACTAGGCGCTGAAACTGTGTTGCCCGGAAGCCAACAAGGAAATGGAGAACTACGGCGGTTTCGCTTTGAAGCTGATGAAATCACCTTTACTCCTAGTCAGTGGTACGGTACTAATGTGCGCATCACGAATGATCCATTTTCTCCCCCCCAACTAGAGATCCGTGCCGATACAGCAAAATACACGATTTTCTCACCAGAATTGCAGGCAATCGAAACTACATCACCTCGGTTAGTACTAGATCAAGCCTTATCCATTCCTATCCCTCGCTCCAGTGCTCTCCTGCGTGAGAATGAGTTAGAGCAGGCAATTGTCACCCTAGGGATTGATGGCCGCGATCGTGACGGAGTGTTTATCGAACGTAGTTTTCCTGTCATTACTGGTGAGCGATTTCAGTTTGCGCTCACACCTCAGTTCCTAGTCAACCGAGGCTTAAATACTGGGTTCTCTAACATTCCTGATTCCTTGGGGTTAGTTGCTACCCTTGATGCTCGCCTTAGCCCTCGTACCAGTCTGACGGGTATTGCCTCCTTTGCAGGCTTAGATTTAGGCAAGTTTGATACCCGCCTACGAGCAAGCCTGCGACTACGACAGCAGATTGGTACCCATACCCTCTCGGTAGAAGGCAGTTATCGCGATCGACTCTTCAATGGTTCGTTAGGATTTCAGGATGTGCAGGTTAGCGTAGGTACAGTGCTCTCATCACCCACTATCCCTTTAGGTGACTCTGGAGTGAATCTTGTCTACCAAGCTGGTGCCCAATACATCATTGCAGACACTGATCGCCCTAACTTACTAGCGCCCATCCGCACCAATAACCGAGTAGGGCTAGGGCGATTTCAAGCCAGTGCTAGCCTTTCTCGTGGATTCATGCTTTGGCAGGGAGAAGCTCTAC
>JANWZG010000359.1 GCA_025054735.1 Cyanobacteriota bacterium
TATTAATATATTTATATTTGTAGTTTTCATTGTATTTAGTGTTTCCGTCCCCTTGCGGGGTGGTGGTTGTGAAACTTGGATATTGAACATCATATACAGTACCTGTGTACTGGTTTCCGTCCCCTTGCGGGGTGGTGGTTGTGAAACCTGTGTTATATGCACCGAGAAACAAGTCTTCTGAACAACCGTTTCCGTCCCCTTGCGGGGTGGTGGTTGTGAAACTCGCGGGGCGCATGGAGCCCGGGGCGGCGGCGTATCGGTTTCCGTCCCCTTGCGGGGTGGTGGTTGTGAAACCCCTTGCTTAGGAGGCATCTCCTGGCGAGGGTTACAGCGGTCAAATCTCCAGAGACGGTTTTCCACACCTGGTTTTGTACGGTCGAAAATGACCTTAACGACCCGTGGTGAAGGTTGAAACTTGCTCTAGGAGCGGCACCTCCAGAGGTCAACGAAGTTATGCGGTTTTCAAGGATCGGGTGACCTGTGGAGATCATAGTTCTGAGTATACTGAGGCTAGGGTAGAAGGGCAAGAAATCTAATGTTAAATTATGTAAAGTTTGGGGGTCTGGGGCTAGGCTACTCCTAGGGGCTAGTGACGGTGAGAGTTCTCGGTAAGGCATCTGCTAAAGTCTAATGATTTAGGCTAGGATCCGTTTATTGGACTGCCGCGATCGCAGCTACTTTCTATCGCTTAGACCACATGGCTACCCTTGCTCAAGGGTGTGATGCTCTGGGGCCGCTACTTCAATCACAAGTTCAGGTGCACCTTTAAGGTAATTATCCAAGGTAATTATCCAATGTAGTCATCCAATGTAGTCATCAGCACTCAGGCAAGACTACCGCCTCCTGTCTGATCAACCGGCAACGAGGGTAGTCGATGGGATAGGCTGGTGAGTGTATGTTCGATCGAGACAGTATGCAGCTTGGTTTACGGTCCAATGGTTCACAGCCCCATGTCGTGGTTGAGGCTCCGATCGCAGCCTATCTGCATATTCCCTTTTGTCGGCGGCGCTGCTATTACTGTGATTTTCCGGTGTCGGTGGTGGGCGATCGGGCTAGGGGTAGCACCTCCGGCACAATTCAGCGCTATGTAGAGGTATTGAGTGCAGAAATTCAGGGGATGGGAACGATCGTCCCGCCGGGGGCATCTCCGTTGCAAACGGTGTTTTTTGGGGGTGGCACGCCCTCCTTGTTAGCTCCTGAGCAACTTGATCGCTTGCTTACCAGTCTCCACCAGCAGTTTGGCATTGCCACTGGCGCTGAGATTACGATCGAGATGGATCCTGGCACCTTTGACCTCGCCCACATTCGGGCCTACCAACAGGCAGGGATTAATCGCGTAAGCTTGGGTGTGCAAGCCTTTCAGCATGACCTACTGAACCTGTGTGGACGCACTCACACAGTAGCGGATATCTACGATGCAGTGGATTGTCTCCACCAAGCGGGGATAGAGAACATCAGCCTAGATTTAATCTCTGGGTTACCTTACCAAACCCTAGACCAGTGGCAAGAGTCCTTAGAAAAGGCGATCGCCCTTGCCCCTACCCATCTGTCTTGCTATGACCTGATTGTGGAACCCAAAACCGCCTTTAGCCGCCGCTACCAACCCGGAGAAACGCCCCTACCGACGGAGGCGATCGCCGCCGACATGTATCGCCTTGCCCAACAGTTGCTGACTAGCGCTGGCTATCGGCACTACGAAATTTCTAACTATGCACGAGATGGCTACGAGTGTCGCCATAACCAAGTCTATTGGCGCAACCAGCCCTACTACGGCTTTGGCATGGGTGCTGCTAGCTACCTAAACGGCTGGCGGTTTACCCGTCCCCGCAAGACCCAAGACTACTTCGCCTGGGTGGAGGCTATGCTGTCCTCGTGCCAGTTCCCCATCCCCCCTTGCCCCCAACCACCAGACCTGTTAGAGACCTTAATGTTGGCCTTGCGAACTGCGGAAGGGATCAGCCTTGACCCCGTGGCCGCCCAGTATGGTACTGATGCCGTTAACCGTCTGTGGAATTGTCTGCAACCCTACTATCACCGAGGCTTGGTAGTGCTTATGCCAGAGGGCGATAGTGCTAGGGCGATTGTTCCCCCCATCCAGGCTGACACTGATCAGGCAGGGCTGGCATCAGGGTATCGTCTACGATTGCAGGATCCAGAGGGCTTTCTAGTATCCAATACCATTCTCGCTGACCTATTTGCAGCCCTGGAGTGAGGGAAGAGCGCTTTACACCGCCAAGAATCGCTGAATTACGTCGTTGCTTAATTCTGAAGTAGGCCCAGAGGCGACAATGCCACCTTTTTGCATGGCGTAGTACCAATCTGCTTGCCGGACAAAGTGCAAGTGTTGTTCTACCAGCAACACTGACATGCCTTTGGTTGCTACAATTTGGCGCACAGCGGCTTCAATTTCTAGGATGATGGAGGGCTGAATGCCCTCGGTGGGTTCGTCTAAAACCAGCAGGCGAGGGTTGCCCATCAAGGCCCGGGCGATCGCCAACTGCTGTTGCTGACCGCCGCTGAGGTCACCACCCATACGACCCAGCATGGTTTTCAACACGGGAAAGAGGGCAAAAATCTCATCGGGAATTGCCTGATTGCGGTTACGACTGTGGGGACGAGCCTCTAACCCCAGCAGTAGATTTTCCATGACTGTCAATCGGGGAATAATTTCTCGTCCCTGGGGTACATAGCCGATGCCCAGTCGCGCCCGTTGGTCAGGAGTTTTGTCGTTAATGGGAGTACCTGCAAGGGCGATCGTTCCCCGTCGAGGCTTGAGCAACCCCATGACGGTCTTGAGCAGGGTGGTTTTGCCCACACCGTTGCGCCCGATCAAACAGACCATTTTACCCACAGGCACGGTTAAGTCCACATCCCTTAGAATGTGACTTTCGCCGTAATACACATTTAGTCCAGTCACCCTCAGCATAGGGGCTGTTTCGGTTTCTGTAGGATCCAATGCCGCAACAGTCGAATAACTCATGGGGTACAGCAGTGTAAATAACGTTTCTGATTCTGGTGTAATCTGGGTTGCAGGATAGCAGCAATTGTAACCAACGGCAACTTGCTATGCCCTTGAAATTCAAAAGAGTGCAAACCAGCGAGAGCGACAAACCCAGAGGATAGATCTGACAGCTAGCACGATCACCGCAGGCGCATACAGCTAGAGCCTTACATCGCTCCTGAGCGTCGTATCTCTACTTCTCCATGTTCCTTTAACAGGGCAGTTAAGCGATGACGCATCATAATGCCAACGCGATCGGATGCCATATGTTGCTCAACACTGGTGTCTAGGGGTGCATCGTAGTCTGTGGTTTCTAAAACCGCTCGGTCTTCGAGGGTAACTTGGCGATCAAAGGCAATGATATCTTCAGTGGATGCATCGGCTTCCGTGTCGTTGCGGACGCAGAACTGTAGCACTTGCGAGGAGCGATCGTCAATGGGAGTTGCTGCTGTAAACAGCATGTGCATGACCCCATTGGGATAGGTGATTTTTAGGGTACGGATAAAGGGTAAGTACCAGTTGGAATGCATGGTGCGAACCGTGGTAGCCTCTGCCAGGCGCAAATTTTTTTGCTGCAGCGGAGGATTCACCACATCCACAACAGTCTTCACGGTTAGGCCATGATCCACAGAGCTAACTTGCAGCGAGGCAGGACGCGGTTGGTGCTGATCCCCAAAGGAAGCATAGTGCACAAAGCTGAAGTGAGCATTGTCAAAGGAGTTTTCCATAATTCGCAGGCCACTACAGTTCCAGCGTTCATAAAACTGGTGGATAAACCGTAGGTTGGGGTCCTCTGCTTCGGGAATGGTGGGAATTGGTTGCAGGGGACGATCGTCTAGGCAAACCCAAGCATAGCCATAGCGAGGGGTGCACTGGTAGGCTGGTATGCGATAGCTGGCAGGAATTGCTTGATATGGTTCTAACTGGGGAACGCCAACGCAGGTGCCGTGACGATCAAACTGCCACCCATGATAGGGACACTGAACACAGCCATTGACAATACTGCCTTTGGAAAGCTGAGCCGATCGATGGCAACAGCGATCCAGGGCAGCGGCGGGTTGACCATCAGCATCTAGCCACAAAACGAGGTGCTCACCTAGTAGCTTGATCGCATAGGGGCGATCGAAGGACAACTCAGACATGGGCACCACTGGATACCAAAAGCGGCGCAACACAGGTTGCTGGGTA
>JANWZG010000360.1 GCA_025054735.1 Cyanobacteriota bacterium
GTCCTCAAATTGCCCAACTGACAGAACTAGGACTTGTGGAGTTAACTCGCAAGCGCCAAGGCCAAAATATTTACGAGTTATTTAGTCGTCCCTGTGAAGCTTGTGGCGGACTGGGTCATCTTGTTCACCTACCAGGAGAGCCAGACACTCACCTAGAGCCGTTGGAACGAGTGGCTCTGCGTGATCCTAGTGCTGTGGAGTCTCGACTAGCTGACCCACGCAACCGAGTAGAGTCATCCCGCGATCGACGGTCTCGTAGTCGTGGGCCTGTCCCTACTAGTACTGAGCCAGAATTCCTTGCTGTCAGTGCTGGCTATTCCACAGGGTTGGGGGTTGCCAACGACCTAGCCAGTGGTGATGAGGCTCTAGGCGAAGACCGTGATGCCGCAGACGCTGACCAGGGTTATGGTAACTATTCAGACCGGGGAAGTCGTCGCCGCCGCCGTCGCCGTGATAGCAAGGATAGTGGCAGATCAAGTCGTAATGGTCAAGCCGAAGCTGCTGTCTATCGTCGTCGCGATGGTACTGCTGCCGATGATGATGCTAGTCTTGACGGTGAAGCTGATTTAGCGGGTCTACCGAGTGATGAACTTCCAGCCAAGGAAACTTGGCCAGAGCGCTCAGAGCGGCGATCGCGGCGCGAGCCAAAATCCCCTGCCCATCCACCTGAACATATCTCGGTAGTGATGACTCCAGAGGAGCAGGATGTATATGCTCTAATGGGCATTTCTCCCCTAGTGATGCTGGATCAGCCAGTCAAAGATCCCCGATCAGCAATTATTACAGTTCTCCTACCCGGTGAAGAGCCAGATGAGGCTGTTGCACCCTCACCCTCTGTAGAGGATAGTGATGAGCCTATACCTGAGGCAGACGCTATAGAGCCAGACGACCTAGATACAGACACTATAGATGACATTGATCTGGACTTAGATAGCTCTGATGAGGATGATGATGAGGAATTTGGGGATGATGTAGATGCTAGCACCAACCAACTAGGGCTTGATGCTGATGACCTGAGTGATGAATTGGATGTTGACCTAACTGGTGAGAATCCTTCTGCAGATGATTCTAGAGCTGAAGAACTACCAGCAGAACTGGTGAATCGACGGCGGCGGCGCAGATCGTCGGCCTCTAGCACCTAACTGCTTACTCTCGATCACTAGCATCTGCATTACCTATGCCATTTTCCATTGCCCTAGGTCAACTTGCTCATCAGTTGCAAGTACACCCCATCAATCAACCAGAGCCTGAGCTAGATACTATTGCCACTGGGATTACAACCGATACTAGAGTCTTGAAACCTGGTGACCTATTCGTGGCGTTGCGAGGTGAGCGGTTTGATGGTCACGACTTTCTGCCAGTAGCTCATCAGCAGGGTGCTGTAGCGGCGATCGTAGACGATCGGTTTGTCCAAGCAACTGCAACTTCCCAGTTCCCAAAGCACCTACCTCTATTCGTAGTAACTGATACTCTCCAAGCCTACCAGACGATCGCCCATTGGTGGCGGCAGCAATTTACACTTCCCATAGTAGCAGTTACTGGATCTGTCGGCAAAACCACTACCAAAGAGATGATTGCGGCTGTGCTAGCAACCCAAGGCACTGTCTTAAAAAGTCAGGCCAACTTCAATAATGAAATTGGTGTTCCTAAAACCTTGCTGGAATTGGATCAGCACTATGATTACGCTGTAATTGAAATGGGTATGCGAGCACTGGGAGAAATTGCCCTTCTCAGCCAGATTGCCTGCCCCAATATCGCCGTGATTACCAATGTTGGCACAGCCCATATTGGTAGGCTAGGGTCTGAAGCAGCAATTGCCCAGGCTAAGTGTGAACTGCTGCAAGAAATGCCCCAAACCGGGACAGCGATTTTGAACCATGACTGTCCTCTGTTGTTGACAATGGCCAGCCAAGTTTGGTCTGGACACACCATCACCTATGGACTGACGGGTGGTGACCTACATGGACAGTATCATCCCAGCAATAGCATCGATGGTGTCGGCGATCGACTGACTGTGGGCAGCCTAGATATTTCTCTGCCTCTGCCAGGACGGCACAATGCTCTCAACTACCTAGCTGCCCTAGCCGTGGCTAAGGTTTTAGGAATTGACTGGTCAACTTTAGCCCATGGCATCAGGGTTGATTTACCCACTGGTCGATCGCGTCGCTATGTCTTGCCCAACGACGTTATCTTGCTGGATGAAACCTACAACGCTGGGCTAGAGTCAATGTTAGCTGCATTACACCTGCTGGCCCAACTGCCAGGTCAACGACACATTGCTGTCTTGGGCACCATGAAAGAACTAGGTGATCACTCAGCCGCTCTACACCAACAGGTAGGCGAATCCGCGCAAGCTCTAGGACTGGATGGTTTGTTGCTGATGATTGATGAACCAGCAACCACCGCGATCGCCAACGGTGCCTCTAAGATTCCCCTTGTTGAACAATTTCAGGGCACCTCTCCCGAAACCTGTGCTGCTCTGGTGCAACGCCTGTGTGACCTGGTGCAACCAGGTGATCGCATCCTGTTCAAAGCCTCTAATTCCGTGGGTATGAGTCGAGTAGTCGAAGCCTTTCGGCAACAATATTTACCCCAGCCTGAGTCGTCATAGACCTCACGCAACCACGGCTACAACACACTGCAACAACTACGAATGATGGCTAGGACAAGGAGGGGCCGAAATCGATCGATCTAGCCATCCCGATGCCTGTTGCAACCGCAGCAATGCTTCCTGGGGCTGTTCCTTTAGCAAAAACAGTAACGCCGCTGCCGTCTGTTCACAAGCTCTAGCAGTGCGATTAGCCTTGAGTCGATGCCAATCCTTTTCTGTGATTGTCAGTCGCTCTAGCAGGGCCTGGGCTAAATCTAGTGTTGCAACTGCATCCAGGGCACTGGTAGCAGGATTACGCAAACTCTGAGAAGGAGTCTGGGTAGAATGAGTCATAGCGTCTTTGTCCATTTACGCCGTACCTTATCATAATGCCATCGTCATCAAAATCTCGGCAATCTGCTCTGCGGCGATCGCGACGGGCTGCTTGGCGGCGCAAAACCCTAGCAGACTTGGAACACACGTTTGAGTCAGCCCTAGAGGCCACTACCCAGCAACTCCATGACCTGCGCAGACGCTACGATCGCCTTAAAGCAGATCAACATCACTACGATCAACTTCACCAGCGTCTACAAGCCACTGAACAGCGATCGACAGTGACCCCCCTAACCGACCTGCACCATGAGCTGCGTGAGTTGCGTCAACAACTCATAGACTTGGAGATTCAGCTTGAGAGTCAGCTATTTTCCTGGGACGGCTTCAGCGACCTTTTTTGGCTAGCTATCCGCTTCGGAGGCCTAGGCATTCTCCTAGGATGGCTTCTACACTGGCTAATTCAGCAATAGAACCTATCGAACAAGTCAGGTTTCTTCCCACTGTTTTACCCAAAACACATGGGCAGGCATCACATTCGGATCCAATTCTACGTAATTTCGTCCCCCAAACCAGGTATATTCCACATCCATGAGCAAATCTCGAAGCTGATAGTCCTGATACGGATCAAGCCCCAAACTCTCTAACGGCAAATCCACAAAAGTATTATGGGTTTGGTGGGGATCCAGATTAATCACCACTAGGATGACATCAGAAAAGTCATCCGTTTGCTTGGTATAGCAAAGCATTTGGTCATTGGTACAATTGTGAAATCGAAGGCTGTGGTTACTTTGTAGAGCTGGGTGATCACGACGAGCTTGGTTGAGTCGCTTGATAATGTCCCGCAAGCTATTAGGATCATCCAGGTTCCAAGTGCGGATTTCATACTTTTCTGAGTTGAGGAACTCTTCACTGCCCTCTTCGAGAGGTGTGAGTTCACATAGCTCAAACGCCGGGCCATAGATGCCATAGCTAGCAGAGAGAGTGCCTGCCAAAATTAATCGAATAATACTGCCGGGGCGGCCTCCGACTTGCAGGTAATGATGAAGTACGTCGTGGGTAGTAGGCCAGAGATTAGGACGGAAAAACTCTCGGAACCAAGGGTTATTCAGCTCAGTGAAGTATTCCCTTAATTCCCAGGCAGTGTTGCGCCAAATGAAGTAAGTGTAGGACTGGGTAAAGCCCAACTTCGACAGATGTTGCATCAACTTGGGACGAGTAAAGGCTTCGG
>JANWZG010000361.1 GCA_025054735.1 Cyanobacteriota bacterium
TGTTAGGCAAATCTGAACCATTAGATAAGATTGCATGTCTGAACCACTAGATAAGATTTGCACGGGAAACTAATCGATGCCTAATCTGTCCTAACTGCATGACCACTATTCACACTGCGCTAGCAGCATTCATTTAGGATCAGCGGGGCAACAACGCCACTACTCTCTAGAGCACATCTTAGGTACTCGACTGAACTATTAGTAGTTCCCTGTTTAGTCAAACTGCTTTGCAGCAACTACCTCCCTTACAGCAATGATTCACTGTTATGAGATTGTTACCTAAGTTACCTAACCGCTATCTGTTCAGCCTTGCAATTCTCGTTGCTGGTGTGGGGCTGTCGATCGCAGCCTTCAACACTGTGCGATCGCGAGAAAACCAGCGTATTCGCGAAGAGTTTCGCCAGCAAGTAGATCACTTGACTTCAGCACTAGAGCATAGCATTGCGGACAAACTAGAAGTTAGTCAAGCATTAACTGCCTTCTATGCTGCCTCTGGTCAGGTCAATCGCAGGCAGTTTCAACTATTCGTACAACCGTTTTTGGGTAAGCACAAGGGGATTCATGCCCTAAGCTGGGTAGCAAGGGTATCAGGGGAAGATCGTCTGCGTTACGAGCAGGCCATAGCTGCTGAAGGCTTCCCGAACTTCAGCATTTATCAGCGGGACGATACTGGCAAGGTTTCCAAACAGTCACTACAGGTGGAATACTTCCCAGTCACCTACACAGAACCACCTGCCCTTAGGCAGGCGATCGGCTATGACATGCTCTCAGAACCAATGCGCCGTGATGCCCTAATGAAAGCCAAACACACCGGTAAGACCACCCTAACAGAACACATTAACCTGGTTGACAACGAATTAGGCGCGATTGCGTTTACTCCCATCTATGCCGCTGCTAGCAACTCCACAACGAGAACGTTGACGGGGTTTGTGCAGGTTGTCTTTTCATTAAAGAAAACAGTGGCAACAGCGATAGAAAACCCGATTCTGGCTGCATTAGACTTTAGTATCTATGACCGGTCTGCCTCAGCAGAGCGTCAGTTCATTATTCGCCATGAGGCCAAGACTAACGCCCTACTGTCGTCTGCGTGGTCTGACAGCGATAGCTCACCGGCAGCTAGGGCTATTTTGTGTCCGTCACCGTCCGACTGTGTTCGCTATATAGAGGTAGCTGATCGTCAATGGATGCTTGTTGCTCATCCAACTATGGCCTACATTACCAGCAACCGTGAAGGGACTGCTTATGCAATTTTTAGCATTGGCTTGCTATTAACCCTTGGCTTTGTTGCTTACATGCTGATTACTCAGCGCCATGCAATTCGGGTCGAAAACCTAGTGCAAGAGCGCACTGCCCAAGCCCAAGAACTAAGCCGCACCTTGTCTGAATTGCAACAAACCCAGGCTCAGTTAATTCAGACTGAAAAGATGTCAAGTTTAGGACAACTGGTGGCTGGAGTTGCGCATGAAATCAACAACCCAGTGAATTTTATCCACGGCAACCTAGACCATGTTGCCGCCTACGCCCAAGACTTAATGACTATCGTGGCCATGTATCAGCGTGCCTATCCTCAGCCCACACAAGCTATTCAAGCGGCAATCGATGAAGCTGACTTAGAGTTTATGTCAGAGGACTTGCCAAAATTGCTAAAGTCCATGCAAGTAGGGACTGAGCGTATTCGCGAGATCGTGCTCTCCCTGCGCAGTTTCTCACGCCTCGATGAAGCTGACATGAAAGCAGTAGATATTCATGAAGGCATTGATAGTACCTTGTTGATCCTACAAAATCGCACAAAGGTAAACTCCAAGCGTCCTGAGATTGCGATCGTCAAGGACTATGATGACCTGCCGTTGATTGAATGCTACGCCGGACAACTCAACCAAGTGTTCATGAATCTCTTGGTAAATGCCATCGATGCGATCGATGACCTAGCCAACCAGCAACGCTTAGACTCTAATCTGGACAGACACCACGAGCCATGGCAACCAACGATTACCATTCGGACAAAGCTAGTAACTAGCTTAGGGCTTGAAAGGCTAGAATCTGTACCAGAACCACAGTCTTCTACGCAATCTATGCTCAATACCCCCTTGTTTTGGGGGCGATCGTTATTTGCACAACCAAGCCAGTCAAACCAGCAACAACCATCCATTCCAGCGTCAACTCAACAAACATCCCCTGCTTCACCAGCAAACCATGCTATTCGCATCAGCATTACTGACAATGGCCCTGGCATGTCTGAAGAAACTCAAAAACAATTGTTCAACCCATTTTTTACAACCAAGCCCGTAGGGAAGGGCACAGGCCTAGGGTTAGCCATCAGTTACCAAATCGTTGTTGACAAGCATGAGGGCAAGTTGTGGTGTGAGTCCACTCCAGGCCACGGAACAACATTCTTCATAGAGATCCCTGTTCACCACGCAGTTCTGCAAGTGCGCCAGCCAGCACTAGTTTGAGTGCGCTAGTCTGAAACGAGCCTTTCCCTGAGGACTAGCAACATCCAACTATGGAGCCGTCTTCTGAGTTGTTTCCCCAACCATACGCGCTTACCCTATGGCACCGTAGCCCCGCCAAACCCCAACCAGAGCGCCCTGGACACGCACATCAGTTGCAGCTACCTTGATTGGCTCGTAGTTAGGATTAGCAGGCTTGAGGATCACCCGGTTACCCTTGCGGTAGTAGTGCTTCAAGGTGGTGCCTTGACCATCTACGTAAGCAGCGACGATCGTGCCATCTTTAATGGCTTTTGGATCCTCAACTGGCTTCATAATCACCACATCTCCCTCGGTAATCAGAGCCTCGATCATGCTGTCACCAGTGACCCGCAGGGCAAAGTACTGCGGTTGCAGCACCAACCCAGATAGGTCAAGATGTTCAACACCATCAGTAGCTGGCTCAGTCAAATAACCTGCGGCAATTTCCCCCCAGATGGGAACACCTTGAGATGCCGGATGCAAAATCCGAATAGTGCGAGCCTTGCCGGGAGTCCAGTCGATGTAGCCCTTACGTTGAAGGTGATCTAGGCGACTTTGAACCGGGGCTGGAGATTTAAGCCCCATTGCCTGCATCATCTGGCGAATTGATGGAGAATGCTGGTTCTTGCGAATGTAATCTACTAACCAATCGAACAATTCCTGCTGTACTGGAGTAAGCCGTTCCATGGGGATCTTTCTTGCGCGCTGCTAGATTCTAATTTTAGAACAAGCGTACCGCAAATATGCCATTTGTTCTAGTCCCTCAGAGAAAACTTTACATTTATGCTGATTCTCTGAAGTCAATAACGGTACTACCCAACACTGCCTTCTAGCTTAAGGCTGAGGAGCTTGTCTGCCTCAACGGCAAACTCCATTGGTAATTGGTTAAATACGTCCTTGCAAAAGCCACTAATCATCATAGAAATCGCATCCTCTATGCTGATACCCCGCTGGGTGAAATAAAACAACTGATCTTCACCAATTTTGGAAGTCGAGGCTTCATGTTCAACTTTGCTGCGATCGTTCTGCACCTGGATATAGGGGAAGGTGTTGGCCTGAGCATTATCGCCAATCAGCATTGAGTCACATTGGGAATAGTTCCGAGCGCCCACCGCCTTGGGGCCAATCTTCACCAGTCCTCGGTAACTGTTCTGGGATTGCCCAGCAGAGATTCCCTTAGAAATAATAGTACTGCGGGTATTTCTGCCAACGTGCACCATCTTCGTGCCCGTGTCTGCTTGCTGGTAGTTATTGGTGAGAGCGATCGAGTAAAACTCTCCCACCGAGTTATCACCCACCAAGACACAACTGGGATACTTCCACGTAATAGCAGATCCAGTCTCCACCTGAGTCCAGGAAATTTTGGAGTTGACCCCTTGGCAGAGGCCACGCTTCGTCACAAAATTATAGATGCCGCCTTTGCCGTTCGCATCTCCGGCATACCAGTTTTGCACCGTAGAATACTTGATTTCAGCATGATCCAAAGCCACCAATTCCACAACTGCGGCGTGGAGCTGGTTGCTGTCATACATCGGTGCAGTGCAGCCCTCCAGATAGCTAACATAGCTACCCTCCTCTGCCACAATCAAGGTACGCTCAAACTGACCCGACTCACCGTTGTTGATGCGGAAATAGGTGGACAGTTCCATCGGGCACCTTACACCCTTGGGAATGT
>JANWZG010000362.1 GCA_025054735.1 Cyanobacteriota bacterium
CTTGTATGAGGAGGCGGTATACAGAGGTGACGATCGGGTTTCTAGTACTGTATTCCCCAGTGTCCAAATCACAGTCTCCGATATCCTCTCAACCTGAGTAGTTGCTTTGTGCCCATACTCTCAGGTAATGCTCATGGCTTATTCTCAAGCCCTGATTTCGTGATCATCAGAACCCGTCGGGTAATTTAGCCTAACAAAACTGTCATATCGGCAAGGTCTCTGAAGGTAGGTACCTGGATGTTCTGATTTATCAATGCTTGTTGGGTGTCTTTTCCTCGTCCAGTTAGTACCAACACGGGTTGACAACCAGCATTTTGAGCACATTCAATATCGCTAGGGGCATCGCCAACGAAGAAAGACTGGGACAAATCGATGTGATACTGTTCCGCGGCCTGCAACACAAGTTGAGGAGAGGGTTTACGGCAAGAGCAGCGATCGCTAGGGGTATGGGGACAAATCAAAATGTCGTGAAATGTAACATTATCTCGCTGATAGTATGCCTGCATTCGTTGGTGGACTGCTGCGACATCTTCAGTGGTGAAATAACCCCGTCCAATTCCTGACTGATTAGTGATAACAATTAGCAAATACCCTGCTTGTTGCCATTGCCGCAGTGCTTGACCTGCACCAGGCAATGTCACTACTTGATCAGCATGGCTAAGATAGGGCACATAGTTAATCAGCACACCATCTCGATCTAGAAACAGTCCCTTGTGTTTCATTGCTACTCAACTACAACGCACCACTCGTACAGATTGTAGGTAACGCAGTGGTTCTGTACCAACGGGTCTTGGGCGACGATCGCCTCTGCATCTTCCCGCGACGCTGCCTCAAACACTAACATGCCGCCTCCTCGTTGTTTCCAATATCCCGAACGAGCCTTATGTCCTTTGGCAATTAGTGTCTTCACATAGGCAATATGATCGGGCACATACTGATCAAACGTAGCCTTATCTACAATGCCCACTTCAATCTTGGCAAACCAAGGCATACTATTCTCTTCCGTTGTAAACTAAGGTCTGCTTTAAGGCTAGCGATAAGTGTTGGCTAGTTCTAGAGAAAGTAATGATTTTTGAGGAGGGGAAGATGAGTTAACTGGCTTCGCACCGCAACCTTCACTCACTGCTGATTTTGCTGGCTGAGCTTGTCTCGATGTGTGCTTAGGATTGTGCCGATCGGTGAGCGTTGACAAATGCCATGAGTTGAGACTCAACGTCACGGGGATAAATGAGCCATACCCGTCGTAAGGGGTGGATTAATGTTTGCACTAGAGGTGACAAGTCGCTCAACTCGCGCAGCCCCTCTGGCGTTTGTAATTTAATCCCACGCTGATATAGGGTATAGCCAGAACTAAGAGCAACTCGTAGCCCTGTGTAGTGGGGAGAAATACGCTGCTCCTTTGACCACTCTTGTACAGCTTCGAGCAACTCATCCCGTTCTGGCTCTGCTAAGTCAGTCACATCTAGAGTCTTAGGCAAGTCTCGGTCGAGCAGTCGCCGACACAAATCAGCCAACAGGGGATCACTACATCGTTGCCAACGCTGCAAGTGATAGGTAAAGATACCGTCATCGGCATTGAGATAGTGGTGGAGGGGCAACTGATTGCAATCTTGAGTTAACCAGGCAGTCACCGTGTCGTCAGCGTCCAAAGCATTGGCTGCAATCAACACTTGAGCGCGGGTAAAGGCTTGGTTGAGTAACCAAGTCGCAGCTAGGTTTTTAGGGTGATTGTAGACTTGAGCATACATGAAGTAACGGACGATTAGGTAATGCTCGATCGCCGCCATGCCCTTGCGAACTACGACTAGTTGCTGGCTTACAGGGTCATAGTTCATGGCCATTAAAATTCGGTCTAGGTCTAGCTTGCCGTAGGATGCTCCGGTGAAATAGCTGTCACGCATGAGATAATCCAGGCGATCGCAGTCTAGCTGGCTAGTAACCAGTTGCCAGACAATGGGCAAGGGATGTTGCTTATGGTAGACAAGTTCCAGTTGCGATCGCAGGGCTGGGTCAAACTCATCGAGCAACTGTTGCACCGGAAGTGACTCATGCAAGATTCGCTGCGTCCAATGTTCGTGATGGTTACCAAAGATTTCCTCGCTGGTGTGGCTAAAGGGGCCATGTCCAATATCGTGGAGTAATGCAGCACACAACACAACAGCACGATAGGGTAGTAACTCTGGGTAATGTTTAGCGAGGCGATCAAACGCACGCCGGGCGATCGCCATCACCCCCAGTGAGTGGGTAAATCGAGAACTTTCTGCGCCATGGAAGGTCAGGGAAGCAACCCCCAATTGTCGAATGCGTCGCAACCGCTGAAAAGCAGGAGTGTCAATTAGCCGGATGATCAGTGCTTCGACGGGATCACCCATGTCGAGAGCGATCGCACCATGTAGCGGATCATGATAAACACGGCTACGACTAGGTTGCACCAGTTAACACCACTTGGCTAATTAAGAGATTTTCTGCTAATTGATATTGGCTATCTGCTGCCGTACCAATCTGCTCTATTGCGAGCGGCTCTAGGGCAACAACATAATCAGGTTGAATGCCTTGACGATGAATATCATGGTGGCTTGGTGTTTCGTACTTGGCCACGGTCACTGCCAACCCAGATCCATCAGATAACTCAAACAGGGACTGAATTAATCCCTTGCCAAAGGTACGCTCACCAACCAACTGAGCACGGTTATTGTCTTGCAGTGCCCCCGCCAAAATTTCACTAGCGCTAGCTGTGCCTTGGTTCACTAACACAATCAGTGGATCATCGGTTAGTGCCTCGCCAGTTGCCTCAAAACTATCTTGCACGCCTTGGCGGTTAACTGTGTAGACGATCGTACCCTGATCGAGCCATAACCGAGCAATTTCAATGCCCGCTTGCAGCAAACCACCAGGATTATTGCGCAAGTCTAAAATGTAGCCTTTAGCTCCTTTTCCCTCTAATTGCTTGATTGCTTTTGCTAGTTCGACAGTGGCATTGGCATTGAACTGAGACAAGCGAATGTAACCAATGTTCTCAACTTGATTTGGCTTGTTTGGTGAGGGAACTGTATGCAGCTCAGCGACAACAGGATTCAATTCAATGCGATCGCGCACTAGACTGAACCGTTGTTGCTTACCATCGCGGACAATAGTTAGTTCAACGCGGCTACCCACCGCACCGCGCATTCGAGCAGCCGCTTCATCTAAGCTCAGATGCGCAGTTGAGATGCCATCAATTTCAATGATCTGGTCAGCCGGATGGATGCCTGCTCGGTCTGCTGGGGAACCAGCAATTGGTGCGATAACCACTAGTTGCTGGGTTGCATCATCCAAGGCAATTTGCAGCCCAACGCCCGTTAGCTCTCCGGATGTGCTAGTTTGCAAACTACGATACTGCTCAGGCGGCAAAAATCGAGTGAAGGGATCTCCCAAGGTTGCCAACATCTGCTGGATCGCCTGATAGGTCTGGGCGCGATCGTCTGAAGCTTTCGGGAAATAGCGTTGACGCACCCATGACCAATCCTGATGGTTGAACGTGCCATCGAGATAAGTGCGGTTAATCAGCCGCCATACCTCATTCAGCAGCCGCTGCTCATCGGTCAGAGCATAGCTAGGCATCGCCCAACCCAACCACAGTGACCACCCCAAGATGATTGTCAGTATCCAACTTAAAACCCGTTTACCCATTCCCACCTCTGACAAATGCCATCGAACACCTGATAAGCATGCAGTCTGCCTATGTTTCTGACTATGTTGAAATCTGAAAATTCTGCAAACCAATGCGGTGAAACCTAAACCTGATGTTACTGATTTACCAATCCACCTTAGAACTATGTTACATTTCTCATAGCACACTCAGTGTGAGAAGTCCTGTCTAGGTGTCTCTCGCTGCTACCCTCGTCTTCATAATTTAGAAATCTTTACATTATGTTCACCAAGCAGGTAACAGACTCAAAAGTCTATCAATGGTTCAATGATCGCCTAGAAGTGCAGGCGATCGCCGATGATATTAGCAGCAAGTATGTGCCTCCCCATGTCAATATCTTCTACTGCCTGGGAGGAATTACGTTGGTCTGCTTCCTGATCCAGTTTGCAACTGGGTTTGCTATGACCTTCTATTACAAACCTACTGTCACTGAAGCCTTCT
>JANWZG010000363.1 GCA_025054735.1 Cyanobacteriota bacterium
CATGGTAGTCGATTAATTTTGGTATGGCTTGTGTTGCTGCTTAGTATCATCGGTTTGATGATTCGGCTAATGGTTTTGCAACTGATTGACTCTCCTGAGCTAAGCCAGAAAGCACAACAACAACATTCTGTCTATGTGTCTCCGTTTTTAGCGCGTCGCCCTATTACCGATCGCCAGGGCACGATCTTGGCCATCGACCAACTTGTGTATCAGTTGTATGCCCATCCCCGATTATTTACTCGACCTCGATCTGAAATTGCTACATTGCTTGCGCCCATTTTAGATATGCCTGCAACGGAGTTACTGAGAACGTTTGATCGAGCTGAGACAGGCATTCTGGTTAAGCTAGATGTGCCAGAGAGTTCTGCCGATCGCATCCTCAAGTTGGGCCTAGAGGGCATCGATCTAGTCAAGAGCCGTCAGCGATTTTATCCCCAGCAGGAATTAGCGGCTGACGTTGTTGGGTATGTGAGCCAAGATCAAGATGGGCAGGCCGGAATTGAATATAGCCAGCAAGCCCTATTGACCCAGACTAGTCGCCCGGTAGAGATGCAACTTACAGCTAATGGCCTGCTGGTGCCTCAACAACCATCAGAGTTGCCTAATGGCGACCACTTTCGGCTGCAACTTACCTTGGACATGCGCTTGCAGCGCTCTGCCCGTAATAGCCTGAGGAAGAGCTTACAACAGTATGGTGCTAAACGCGGTACGGTGATTGTCATGGATGCTCGCGATGGTTCATTACTAGCACTTGCCTCTGAGCCATCCTATGACCCTAATCGGTACTATGTCGCAGATTTGGATGCATTTCGTAACTGGGCAGTCACTGACTTGTATGAGCCTGGTTCTACGTTTAAGCCATTAAACGTGGCGATCGCCTTAGAGACTAAGGCTGTACTGCCGAACAGCCGCTTTTATGACGTAGGTCGTCTTTACATTGATGAATGGACGATCGAAAACTATGACTATTCCGAGATAGGTGGTAGAGGGTGGGTAACGATTCCTGAAATTCTGATTCACTCTAGTAATGTCGGCATGGTACGGATCATGCAGCAATTGAAGCCATCTGTCTATTATGCTTGGCTCCAGAAACTCAACCTTGGAAACAAAAGTGGTGTTGACTTGCCCTTTGAGGTTCCTAGTCAGCTAAAAAGCCGTACGCAATTTGTGCAAGCTGCTGTAGAGCCTGCTACAGCCTCATTTGGTCAAGGGTTTTCGTTAACTCCTGGTCAGTTAATGCAAGCCATTTCTCCCCTGGTCAATGACGGTAAGCTAGTTACACCCCATGTGTTAAAAGGCATGGTAGATGCCGAAGGTCATATCTATTGGCGGCCTGACTTACCAGCACCTCGACAGGTTTTTTCACCCCGAACTAGCCGAACCGTTTTAGCTATGATGGAGGAAGTGGTAACGAGTGGCACTGGTAGAACTGCGGCCATTCCGGGGTATCGTATTGCTGGTAAGACAGGAACCTCTCAAAAGGCTAAGGCATCGGGAGGGTATTACAAGCAGGCTAGTATTGCCAGCTTTTTTGGTGTCTTGACGGTGAATAATCCTCGCTATGTTGTGTTGGCAGTGGTTGACGAGCCATTGGGAGAACGGGCATTTGGCTCGACAGTAGCTGCACCGATCGTGAAAGAAGTCATGGAGCAACTGATATTGATTGAGGGAATTCCTCCAGAGCAGCAGAGTTCACGCTAAGAATCAACTTCATGTGGCCAGTGGAAATGTCTGCAAGCGCTGTACCTGCCTGGCTAGAACAGGTAGTTGCCCGATACCTCGACTCTGATGTTAGTAGCCCTAGCGTCAAATACACTGCGCAGTTGCTGTGGCAGCGAGGACACTGCGATCGTACCCAGCTTGAGGGTTTCTTGCAGCCTAGTGCCTATCAACCTGCCAGTGCCTTTGACTTTGGTGATGAAATGCACCAAGCAGTTGAGCGACTGATCCAAGCCTATGAGCGCCATGAGCAGGTCACAATCTGGGGAGATTTTGATGCCGATGGCGTAACAGCAACAGCGGTGCTCTGGGAAGGATTGGGTCAATGGTTTGAGCAAGAGACACAACTGCGGTATGTAATCCCTAATCGGTTGACAGAATCGCACGGACTGTCCCACGCGGGGATTACTGCCCTAGCTAGGGAAAATTGTCAGTTACTGGTTACTTGTGATACTGGTAGCAACAATCTTGCAGAGCTTGCTTATGCTCAACAGATGGGTATCGATGTGATTGTAACTGACCATCATACTCTGCCTGCTGATCGGCCCCCAGTAGTGGCCATTCTCAATCCCCGATATTTGCCTGCGGATCACCCGCTAGCCCATCTTTCTGGCGTGGCAGTTGCCTACAAGCTCATAGAAGCGTTGCACCAAAGATTGCCAATCGCCAACCAGCCAGGCACAGAACGCCTCTTGGACTTAGTGGCCATTGGCCTAATTGCTGACTTGGTAGAGTTGGTGGGTGATTGTCGCTATCTGGCTCAACGGGGGATTGCTCAATTGCAAGCAACTCAGCGCCCTGGCATACGACGCTTACTAGAGTTGTGTAAGCGGACTGGCGATCGACCCACAGACATATCCTTTGGACTAGGGCCGCGAATCAATGCCATTAGCCGTGTTTATGGAGATGCTCGTCGTTGTGTGGAATTGTTGACTAGCAAGGATGTCGATCGCTGCCATCAGTTAGCTGAAGCGGCAGAACTTGCTAACACCCGTCGCAAGGCACTTCAACGCGATATTACTCAACAGGTGCGGCAGCGTCTTGCTCAGGTTGACTTGTCTACTACGAGTGTGATCGTCCTAGCAGACCCCCAGTGGTCGGTTGGTATCTTGGGTTTAGTAGCCGGAGAGATTGCCCGTGACTACAATCGGCCAACAATCCTGTTGCAAGCGGAGATGGCTGGTGACGACGATCGTCCTCCCTTAGCACGGGGATCAGCACGGTCGATCGCAGGCATCGATCTTTACCAATTGCTCAATACTCAACGACATTTACTCCATCGCTTTGGAGGTCACCCCCTAGCAGCAGGTTTAAGCCTACGGGTTGAAAACCTAGGCTTATTCACAGATGCCATCAATCAACAGTTTCGGCAACAGATTGGACTACTGCCACCACCGCCTGCACCCCAAGCAGAGTTGACTGTCACCGTTGCCGAGCTAAATCAGTCTCTCTTTCAAGGGCTAAAGCTACTAGAACCCTATGGCATGGGTAACCCTGTACCGCGCTTGCTTATCCAAAATTGTTGGTTTGAAGAAGTTTGGCACGAAAACATCAGAGACCTACGGGGACAGAAGGTGTCTTATATCAAGACTACGTTTAAGCTCAAGGATCCTACAGTCGTAACAGGATTCCCTGGTGTTTGGTGGGGGCATTACAAAACGGATGTGCCAGTGGGACGCTGTGACGCGATCGTTGAACTTGACGTTCATGATAAGAATTATGTTGCTCGACTAGTGGCCATCAGCCGCATCTACCCACCTACTTGCGCCAACTATGCCTCTGATGCAACCACTGACTCACTGGGCAGCCACGGACTACCTCCAACAGGATCATTACCCTTAATCACAGGATCATTACCCTTAATCATTGATCTGCGCGGACAAGCTGACGTTGCCTTATCCGTAAATGCGTCACCCTACGAGCCAGATGCACTGATCCTTCGCAATTGTCCGTTTAGTTGGCACGAACTGCGGTGTTGGTGGCAACAGGCGATCGCCGACCAACGATCGCTAGTACTCGCCTACAATCAGCCAGAGGAACGACCACCCTACGAGGTATTACGAGCGCTGATTAAAACTGCTCAGCAGTTGAGTAGCACAGAACAAGCATTTACTCTAGAGCAACTAGGCCAGTGGCTAGGGTTAAGCGATCGCGCTGTGCGTTCAGGGTTGACCTTGCTGACAACTATTGGATTTCACATCAGTCATCAGGAAACAGATCAGGTCAACAGCTATCGGTTATCTGGGGAGCCGATCGTCACAATTACATCCCCAACTGCCTCACCGTGGGAATTTCTCTCCACTGTGCAATCAGATTATTTTCAGCAACGCTACTTTGCACAGGTTCCTTTACCGGTTTTACAGGCAATCATGCAAGCTACTATATAGACTG
>JANWZG010000364.1 GCA_025054735.1 Cyanobacteriota bacterium
AGGCAACCACCTCAATTCTGTCCACGATCGATGACCACGAAATTGTTGATAACTTTGCAGGTGGCGCTGCTCCTGGACAGTCTCCTGATGCCCCGACGATTGGCTCCTCCCCTATTCCCCTGTTTACCCCCAGCACTGCCCAGTTCGTTAACGACACTCCCGTCTACGAAGCTGCATTGCAGGCATTCCAGGAATATGCTCCTCTGCGAGATGAGTTCTACGGCAACACTGGCGACCCTCGCACGGCTAATGAGCGCAAGCTCTACCGCTACAACACCTATGGTAGCGATGCAGCGATGATTGTGCTTGACAGCCGCTCCTTCCGCGATGCTCAGCTTGCCCCGGCAAACCTAGCAAACCCCACTGCCTTCCTTGCTGCTGCCTTCAACCCCAACCGCACCCTGCTTGGACGACAACAGGTAGAAGATCTGAAGCGGGACCTCCTCGATGCCCAGGCGAAGGGCATCACTTGGAAATTTGTCACCATTCCAGAGCCAATTCAGAATTTTGGTGTGGTGAATGCTGAAGACCGCTTTGAGGGTTATGCTGCCGAGCGTACTGAAATTCTCAAGTTCATTGACGACAACAAAATCAGCAACGTTGTCTTCATAGCAGGAGACTTTCACGGCACGATCGTCAACAACCTCACCTATCAAACTGCCCCCGGCGGCGCCCAAATTGCCACCAATGCCTTTGAAATTGTCACTGGCCCTGCTGCCTTTGCCAATGGTTTGTTTGGGCCTACAGTGATCAACCTTGCTGCCGCCGCCGGACTAATTTCCCCCGCTGAAGTTGCTGCCTATAACGCCCTGCCCGTTGCTAGCGACACTGACAGCATCGTCAACGACAAAGACGACTTCCTGAAGCAACTGCTGGTAGCGCAAACCACGCCCCTCGGCTATGACCCAGTGGGGCTGAACAATAACCTCCCTCAAGCAAGTGGCTTAATCAACGCTACCCTGCTCCAGGGCGACTATGTGGCAGCACACACCTTCGGCTGGACAGAGTTCAACATTGATCCGGTGACTCAGCAACTGCGGGTAACTACCTATGGTATCAATCCCTATACTGATGCTGAGATTGCGGCGAATCCTGCTGGCGTGAGCGATCGTACTCCCCGCATTGTCAGCGAGTTCGTTGTTACCCCTGCCACCCCTCCTAGCAATCCTAACCCCACCCTTGCTAACAGCAACAATCTGTTCAACGTTGGCGGCGCAGCCGGGGGCACCACCACCCTCCAGTTCACTCTCAACCAGCGCAACAGTGCCTTCATGAATGAGGTCGGGGTATTCCTCGCGGATGATGCCCAAGGGCGCATTGGTAACCTAGCTCCCGGACAAGCAGGCTACACCAGAGCTGCCCTAGAGCGCTCCCGTGCTCTCTTCTCTGGCTTGAATGATGCCTTCCTCAGTAATCCTACCCGGCAAATTGCCTTTAATACTGGGGCACGGCTAATGTTCTACCTGGTACGGAACAGTTCTACCGATGCAGTGCTAGCGGGTCTCACTCCCGAAAGTCAGGTCGTGTTCTCTTTGAACAACAACACTAACCTGCAAGTGGGCAGCACTACTGCTAACACTTTCTCCCTTAACTGGGAAGATGGCACCGATGCAGACTTCAACGATATTACTCTCACTGTGCGTCCTGCTGGGCAAACTACCAAGGGTACTCGTCTGCAAGGGCTACGGGAAGCGGAACTAATTGACCTACGGGGCTTGACAGGCAACCAAGCGGCTAGTTTCACGGTGAATAGTGAGGCACTGTTCAACAATACTGTCGGGCTATACACGATCGACAGTGCAGATGGGGCGATCGGCACCCTACGTCCTGGGGATGCAGGTTATGCTCAAGCCGCTATTCAGCGCCGCGTCAACGCCTTTGCTCGCGACACCAACACCACTGGCAACCTCGCAGGTGGCACCATCCTAGCCCCCTTCCTGATTGCCAATGGCACCGTTGACCAGTTCTTGGCTCAAAATGCCGCTAACGCTGCTGGCACTGCTCCCGTTGCCTACTTCGCCTTCATCGCCGCCAACCCCGACAAGGTAGACCACATCCGCCTGCTAGGGGACAACACCTTTGGCTTTGAAGACCTCCCCAACGGTGGTGACCAAGACTTTAATGACATTGTTCTGCGAGTTAATTTTACTTAGTTAGGGGTTAGGGGTTAGGGGTTAGGTGCTAGGGGTTAGGGGTTAACCCGACACCTGATTCCTAACCTCTAGGTTGGAATTTCCCTAAAGGCTTTACCTCTACCATCACACACGATGAAACCCGCTTTAGTTGTTCTTTTGCGGGTTTGGCAAGGGCAGAATTTATTGTTGAGTTGGTGCCAAATCATGCATGTGCTCAAGGTTCATCCCTAATTTGATGAGGACTAAAGCCATCACTACAAACTTCTGTGGAGTCACCCTGCGTCAGGGCTGGTTGGCTCTAGTGAATAATTCACTCGGAATGCTGCTTTGGCTCCAGGTGGAATGGTATCGATCGGCTCTAGGCTAATGGTGGGCACGTCTTTCAGAGCCTCAGCCACTGAATCTGTAACTAGGATTTCCCAGGCTCTAGCGGTGTCTTCACCTAGCTTGCTGGCAGCATTTACCTCTGCCCCAAACACATCTTGCTCGCCAATGGAGAGGATCTTGCCATAGCCAATACCAACACACAGCAAGATCTTCTCTGCATCGGTTTTAGTTTGGTTGTAGGCTTTGGCTACACGCTGCATCTCGATCGCACATTGCACTGCTTTAACTGGCTGGCGAAACAGCACGAGCATACTGTCCCCTTCCATCTTGATCAGGATGCCGTCGTACTGGTCGATGCAGGGGCTAAAGATGCGTTGAGACTCATAGATGATTTGCAAGAAGTGAATGATGCCAAAGTCAGCTACAAAGCGAGAAAAGCCAGCCAAATCTGTGAACATGACCGCCCACTCGCCCCCAAATAGATCCCAAATGCGGGCATCGATGGCTGCTTTGTCAGCTCCAGGGGCTAACCGTTCGTCAATCAACTTGGACAATCGGTCTAAGTAGCCGCTAGGATAGATGGCTTGTACGTATTTCATTGACATTGGAGTCACCTCTAGTCGGTAGACAGTAGTAGGCGATCGCCTGGAAATTCCAAGCTGATCAGTCTAATGAATTATACGCACCCCTCTGTCTACCAACATTCTATTCCAACGCAAGGCGCTCGTTTTTGACGACTACATGAATCGTAGAGCCATCGGTAAATTCACCCCGGAGAATGGCCTTGGCGATCGGGGTCTCCAATTCTCGCTGGATAGCACGTTTGAGTGGACGAGCACCATACACTGGGTCATAGCCCACCTCTGCCAGAAAATCTAGCGCCGCATCGGAGATAGCGAGTGCGATTTTCCGATCGGCCAGACGTTCTTCTAAGCGCTTAACTTGAAGTTGGACAATCTGCCGCAATTCTGACTTCATCAATGGGTGGAAGATGATAGTCTCGTCAATGCGGTTCAGGAATTCTGGACGGAAGTGGCTGCGCATGGCTTCTAGTACTCGTCCGCGCATGTCCTCATACCGATCAGGATCTCCTGCCACATCCAAAATGTACTGAGAACCAATGTTACTGGTCATAATGATGATAGTGTTCTTGAAGTCTACCGTGCGACCTTGGGAGTCAGTCACCCGTCCGTCGTCCAGAATTTGCAGCATGATGTTAAATACATCAGCATGAGCCTTCTCGATCTCATCAAATAAGACAACGGCATAGGGGCGACGACGAATGGCCTCTGTAAGCTGTCCGCCTTCTTCGTAACCAACATAGCCCGGAGGGGCACCAATCATGCGGGCAACGGCGTGTTTTTCCATGTATTCCGACATGTCGATGCGCACCATTGCTTCTTCAGTGTCGAAGAGATAAGCCGCCAAGGCTTTGGCCAGTTCAGTTTTGCCCACACCGGTTGGGCCAAGGAAAATGAAGCTAGCGATAGGACGATTAGGATCAGCCAGGCCTGCTCGCGATCGCTGAATAGCATCTGCCACAGCCGTAACGGCGGCATTTTGCCCCACTCCTCGGCGATGCAACTCATCTTCTAAGCGCAGCAGTTTTTGCATTTCTGACTCCACTAGCTTGCTGACTGGGA
>JANWZG010000365.1 GCA_025054735.1 Cyanobacteriota bacterium
GCTGCTGAATTGGCAACGGTCTATACCATTCGCAGCCGAGATGCCATCAAAAATGTATTCGCTGACCTATTTGGCTTGATAGCTTTTGCGATCGTTATCACCAACAACCGACGGTCGATCGCCGTCTTCCAGTCCTTCTTCAGCAGAATTGTCTACGGACTGAGTGATAGCGCCAAGGCCTTCATCCTCATTTTGTTGACCGATGTCTTTGTGGGGTTTCACTCGCCCCACGGCTGGGAAGTTCTGCTCGAAGGAGCCTGTCGGCATCTGGGGCTACCCGCCAACCGCGAGTTTATCTTCATCTTCATTGCCACCTTCCCAGTCATCCTAGACACTATTTTCAAGTACTGGATTTTCCGCTATCTTAACCGCATCTCACCCTCAGCCGTTGCCACCTATCGCACCATGAATGAGTAATTCTAAACGCCTATGTCTGAAAACACCTTATTCGCCCTGTCGCTATTTCCTTATCTAGGGTTCCTCTGGTTTTTGACACGATCAGGCAAGACTCCTCGGCTGGCACTGATCGGTTTCTACATGACATTAGTCTTTGTGGCTGTCACCATTCCGGCTGGCATTTACGCTCAAGTTGCCTACAACACATCCTTGGCCAATGTAGATTGGCTCCATGGCCTTGCTGAGTCGTTTCTTACAGTGTCAAATAGTTTAGTAGCCTTAGGCTTTTGGCAAGCTGTGCAGCCAAACAACACGTGATCATTATGCATGGATGATCATGAATGACTATGAGCGCTTAGGAGAATACTGCTGAGTTTGCACAATGTACTCTAACAAACCGCTACAAGCATCAGTGAGTAAATCCAACACATAGTTAAACCCATCCATGCCTCCATAGTAGGGATCTGGCACCTCCCGATCACGATGCTCACGGCAAAACTCACACATCATCTTGACCTTGTGGGTATACCGTTTCTCGCGATCAAGAGATGTAATGCTGTCGTAGTTATCCCAATCCATAGCTAGGATCAGATCAAAGGCTTCAAAGTCTGCACGGGAAAATTGTCGGGCAGTTCCCGTCATCTGGATGCCACGCTGCGCGGCTGCTTGGGTCATGCGACGATCGGGCGGGTTGCCCACATGGTAAGCGGCTGTGCCCGCCGAATCGCAAACAATTTGATCTTGCAGGTTAGCTTGTCGAACCAGATGGTTCATGATGTTCTCTGCCGCTGGCGATCGGCAGATGTTTCCCAAGCAGACGAACAACACGCGATAGGGCATAGTAGAGATTCCCTTAGGTTACATCGGCAGGTTTAAGCCACCAGTTAACTCTTCCATGCGAGCACGCATTGTTTCTGTGGACTTAGCATAGGCATCTTTTGCAGCCGCTAACACCAAATCAGCCACAACTTCCGCGCCTTCACCCATGACATCAGCAGACAGCTCAACTCGGCGAGGTTCTTGGTTACCGCTCAACACAACCTTCACCAATCCACCACCCGCAGTGCCCTCAATTTCCATTTCTTCCAGCTCTTCTTGCAGCTTCTTAGCACCTTCCTGCACCTGCTGAGCTTTCTTAAATGCCTCCGTCAGTTCTTTCATCTTGCCGAGGCCAAATCCAAATCCTTGTCCTTTTGTCATAGCGTTTATATCCAGAATTAATGTCTAGAGTCAGTAGGTGTAACGTAGTTGCTACATGGTAACCAAACTAATGGTAGCCAAGCCAATAACTGGCCAATGACTATTAGGTTACCTGCAATCCTGCACTACTATACCAACTAACTAAGAGCCTGTCAGGTTGATACTACCACTCTGGTAATCTAACGCTGGTATTAATCCCGTAGGTCTTCGTGAAGGATGGAGTTGTAGTTTTACATGGATTATGATGTCACGATCGTCGGTGGAGGAATTGTTGGCTTGGCTGTGGGTATGACCTTGACTCGGCAGCGACCGGGCACAAAAGTAGCCGTATTGGAAAAAGAAACCTCCCTAGCCATGCACCAGACAGGTAACAACAGCGGGGTTATCCACTCCGGAATTTACTACAAGCCCGGCAGCTTCAAGGCGAAATTTTGTCGAGAGGGTGCTCAGGCTATGGTGAGGTTTTGCCGTGAGCATGGACTGGCACACCATGTCTGTGGCAAAGTAATTGTTGCTACTGAAGAGGCGGAACTACCCCGACTAGAGGCCCTCTATCACCGAGGTTTGGCTAATCAAGTGCCTGTTGCCAAGATTACCCCTGCTGAGGCAAAGGAGATTGAACCCCACGTTCATTGCCTAGCTGCTATCCGTGTATTTTCTACAGGCATTGTGAACTACAGGCAAGTCTGTAACAAATATGCTGAACTGATGCAACAACAGGGCGGCGAGATTCGCTTAGGCACCTGTGTTTTCAGTAGTCTCAACACAACTGACGGACTAGTGCTAAACACGAGTGCAGGTGAGATTACTAGCCGATTTATGGTGAACTGCGCAGGTCTGTTTAGCGATCGCATCGCTCACACAGCCGGGGCTAACCCCCGCGCCAAAATTATTCCCTTTCGGGGAGAATATTACGAACTCATCCCAGAAAAGCGCCACCTTGTCAAGGCACTAATCTATCCGGTGCCAAATCCTGCCTTTCCCTTTCTAGGCGTACACTTCACAAAAATGATTGACGGCAGTGTTCATGCTGGCCCCAATGCTGTTCTGAGCCTGAAACGAGAAGGTTATACCAAAACTGATGTAGACCTGAGAGATCTACTAGATGTGATCACCTATCCTGCCTTTTGGAAATTAGCTGCTAGGCACTACGATGAGGGCGTTCAGGAGATAATTCGCTCGTTTAGCAAGGCGGCCTTTGTGCGTAGTCTGCAACGCCTGATTCCTGAGGTGCAGATGGCTGATGTTGTGCCAACCCATGCAGGGGTGCGCGCCCAAGCTCTCTACGAAGACGGTAATCTGGTCGATGACTTTTTAATCGTCAGAGGTCAACGCTCACTGCATGTTTGCAATGCACCGTCTCCAGCCGCGACATCATCCTTGGAAATTGGGCGTGCGATCGTTGATCAGATTCCTGAACTCACCTAACTCTGTAAATTCTCAAAAAGTTTATAGACTATTGGTGCGCGATCGAGTATTAATTCTGAATAGGTGGCAGAAAATGTTAGCTCTGCATACATAAGTGAGCGTATTGCAGGTAATCACATGAAAGCAGTTATCTTGGCGGGTGGACTGGGTACACGCCTGAGTGAAGAGACAACCATTAGGCCCAAGCCAATGGTTGAGGTTGGTGGTCGTCCAATTCTATGGCATGTTATGAAAATCTATTCTGCCCATGGTGTGAACGACTTCATCATCTGTTGTGGTTACAAAGGCTACGTTATTAAGGAATATTTCAACAACTACTTTCTGCACCTATCCGATGTCATCTTCGACATGCAACTGAACCAGCGTACCTTCATTTCTGGTAAGGCTGAGCCTTGGCGAGTGACGGTGGTAGATACGGGAGACAACACCATGACCGGTGGTCGTCTCAAGCGTGTGCGTGAGTACATCGGCAAAGAAACCTTTTGTATGACCTACGGCGACGGGGTTGGCAGCGTCAATATATCTGAGGCGATCGCCTTTCACAAAGCCCAGAAACGCCTTGCGACTATGACAGCCGTGCAACCCCCTGGTCGCTTTGGAGCCGTGGTACTGGGTGAAGAAGATACCCAAATTACCTCCTTCCACGAAAAACCTAGCGGAGATGGTGCTTGGATTAACGGCGGCTTCTTTGTATTGGAGCCTGAAGTCATCGACTACATTGCCGATGATTCTACCGTGTGGGAGCAAGATCCCCTAAGAAAACTGGCCAGCGACGGGCAACTGTCTGCGTTTAAGCATGAAGGGTTTTGGCAACCCATGGATACCCTGCGAGATAAAAACCTGCTGGAGAACCTATGGGCTAGCGGCAATCCTCCCTGGAAAGTTTGGTGAATACTGGTAGCCCACTACCGACTGTAGCTACGATCAGAGTTAGACCCTGTACTTACATCCTTAGCTGGCAAGACTGCATGAATCCTACATTTTGGGCTGGAAAAAAAGTTCTCATTACAGGTCACACTGGATTCAAGGGAAGTTGGTTGTCTCTGTGGCTACAGCAACTAGGTGCTACTGTTATTGGC
>JANWZG010000366.1 GCA_025054735.1 Cyanobacteriota bacterium
ATAAGGCTACATTTCTACAGGAATGTTGGCGAGTACTGAAACCTGACGGTGTATTCCTAATGGCAACTTGGTGTCATCGTCCTGTGATGAGTGCTGATCGGCAAACAGCTACTCCCCTGACACCCGATGAGTTACAACATCTTGCCCGCATCTACAAGGTCTACTGTTTGCCCTACGTGATTTCCCTAGCCGAGTATGTAGCGATCGCCCAGGACATTGGCTTTCATCACATTCGCACAGATGATTGGTCTACAGCAGTGGCTCCCTTCTGGCAAGTAGTGATCACTACGGCCATGACTCCTCGCGCTCTATGGGGCTTAGTGCGATCGGGTTGGGACACCATACGAGCAGCACTATCCCTGAGGCTGATGCACCGTGGTTATCAACGTGGATTGATTCGCTATGGGCTACTGTGTGCCACTAAATAGCACTATGGAATAGCCCAACGGATTCATGCTAGGTCAGGGACTGGTTGATAGCGCTCACCACGCTTGTGGAATGCTTATGGAGAAGGACTAGCTGCTCCTGTGGGAGAAGCAGCGGGCGAACTGGGAGACATTCCAGGAGAGGCCGGAGCAGTGGGGGAAGGAGAGACTGCTGGAGCAGGTTCCTTGGTTCCCAGGATGCTAGGATCTCCGTTGTCATAGAAACCAGCAATACAAGCAATCATCAGAGTTGCTAGGGTACCTGCAAACAGAGCTTTCCAGCCTAGGGCGGAAATATCTTTGCGGCGGGAAGGGGCAAGGGCGATCGTGCCTCCTACAAAGATCCCTACCGAGGCAATGTGAGCAAACCCAGATAATGCATAGCTGACAATCAGCACCGTGCGGGAACTCAGGGGATTGTCTGGCCTAGCACCCGCTGCTGCCAACGCTTGGTACGGCGGGATTGCCGTCTCGGTCAAGCGACGACCAATAATCACTGCTGCTTCCCAAGACTCCTGGAGAGACACACCCGTCAACAAGGTCAGTGGATAAAACAAAACGCCTTCAATATTGGCAAGGGTAACGACACTAAAGAAGGAGCCGATCGCCTGTAGGATGCCGATGTCAGAGTTTTGTAAGCCTGCTAACCCAGCAAACAGTTGGTTAATTAAAGATACTAAGCCAACAATTAAAATTAGCACCGCCGCGATCGATACCGCCATTTTCACCCCATCTAGCGCTCCTAAAATGGCTGCATCCAAGGGACTAACTCGCTCGATCGGCTCACCACCAACGGTCTCGGTAGGAGCTTGCTCGTCCTTATCTTCAACAGGTGTCACACTGACTGGCTCTTCTATAGGAATGCCGCCTGCTGTGACGGGCGTTTCCACCTCAGGCACCAAAATTTTGGATAGAACGAAACAGGCCGGAATAGCCATAATCGATGCAGATACTAAGTGTCCCAGGATACTCGGTAAGACATCCTTGAGGAAACCAACATAAATGGCCAGAGTGGAGGAGGCTGCGGTGCCAAAGCAGCAGGCTAAGATAGCACAAATCTCACTGCGGGTCATTTTGGGGATGAAGGGCTTGACGGCGATCGCAGCCTCAATGCCCACAAATATATTAGCTGCGCCACTCAAAGCCTCTGCACCACTCAGCCGCATAGTTGCATAAAAAATCTTGGCAAATACCGCCGTCACAGCACGGATAATCCCCAGATTATCTAACAACGCCATCAATGCTGAAAAGAAAACCACGGCTGGTAATGCCCGAAACGCAAAGATGTAACCCAAATTGACATCAGCAGGACGGGTTGGTAAGGGCACAAGATTTTTACCAAACACAAAATTGGCCCCAGTATCAGCCGCCAAAAACACACTATCCAAAAGCTCACTGAACCCTATCAGAGCCTGTCGAGTGGGTGGAAACCGGAACACAAAGAAGCCCAGTAAAAGCTGCAAGAGAATGCCGCCAATGATTACACGCCAAGGTACAAATTTACGATGTTCTGAAAAGATCCACGCAACAACGCAAAGACCAAAAATACCAACAAAAGAAATCAGATTGAGATATGTCATGGGGTTGAAATCCTTACCCTGATTGATGTTGACACTAGCGCGCTGGCTACAGCTACATCATGTGCCTGCCATGCTGTTATGCACTCCCATGGCAGGGATGATAACACCCAAGCTGGGTCACAGCACTTTATCTTTAAATCTTTTGCTAGGTAGGCGCTCAGGTTTAATGGTCAAGAAGGGGATTGGAGGCTTCGCCCCTAGGAAGTTGCACTGTACCTAAAAATTGTGAGTATGCTGGTATGTGTTAGTAGTGGGCTATGGGTTCCCGTTGGAAATTTTAATCTTGTGCTTGTTTGCCGGTGGATTGGGCTATGAAGCTATCATCTGGGGTAATTGGCTCCAGCAGCAACAGCAACAGCAATCTCAGCAAGAGGAGGAAGAAGAAATCTTGACGCGCTACGAGTCTTATGGACAAGATCCTCACATTCCTCACCTACCGACATCGCCAACGTCGTCAGCGCCTGTGTCTGATAGTAATGGTGCTGACAGTACTGATTGCACTCTAGAAGGTTGGGGAACTAACTCCCTCCCCAAAGACACCAGTCTAATGGGTTGGGAATACAAGATCGTGCGATCGCATTATGATCTGTTTCGGGATCCAGCAGTCTTTCAGAAACTGTGTCGAGAGGAGGCTGAAGCAGGCTGGCTGTTGTTAGAGAAACTAGACGATCGACGGGTTCGCTTCAAGCGCCCAGTCGCCCTTCGAGATATTCTAACTGCTAGCTGTCTAGATCATGACCCCTATCGCACCCACTATGGCCCCTCTGGACAATTGATGTCTTGGCTAGGGATGGTAGCAGCTATAACCGCAATTGTCTTGCCTGCTTATCTTGGCTATGCCCTAGTGACTAGAACTTCAACTCGGCAACCTGCTCCGTTCACGTTTCCATCGCCTACCTATCCATCCCCTTCGTTGCCATAGTATGGCCATAGTACAGGATTTGCTGGTCACAACTCTACAGTCCCAAGCTAGCGGGATAAGACATCAACTGCCTTCATAGCACGATTGAACCACTCTATATCACCCTGTTGTTGATATAACCGAGCGGCTGCTTGTACATCAGCAATGGCTCCCTGACGATCGCCTACATCTGCCTTGGTGAGACCACGATTGTAATAAGCATTGGCATAGTCAGGTTGCAGGCGAATGGCTTGGTCATAGTCGGCGATCGCACCTAACCTATCGCCGATCGCATCCTTAGCATTAGCGCGATTATAGTAGGCGCGAGGATAGTTGGGTTGAATCCGAATGGCTTGATCATAGTCTTCGATAGCACCCCGCTTATCTCCCATGGCTGACCTTGTGGTGCCCCGATTGTAATAGGCCAGCGCATAGTTAGGGTTCAGGCGAATGGCTTCGCTAAAGTCAGCAATTGCTCCTTGATTGTCCCCCAAATCTGCCCTAGCATTGCCGCGGTTATTATGGGCAGCAAAATGGGTAGGTGACAGCCGAATGACTTGATTGTAGTCTGCGAGTGCGCCTCGATGGTCTCCTCGGTTTTGTCGCTCAAGCCCTCGCTGAAAGAAACCATCTGCATCTTGAGGCTCAGCATTACTCAATGTGGGAACCCCCGTAGACTGAGCAACAACGGCTGCAGGATGGGTTAATGTCATCGCTGTAGCAGTCATCATAGTCAACAACACTACTGCCGTCAGCATTGCCTGTGATTGAGCAGAGCCATGCTGATTAGTTGTCATCAGTTTCATACGTCAGCTAATACATAAACTTTTGATACGGCAACTTTTGACCGTTATGAACCGCTTTGCTAGTCTCAATCCAGTCAGGTTGTAGCGCTACTATCGAGACAACTTGTTGATAGCATCCATGGCTCGGTTGTACCATTCCGTATTACCTTGCTGTTGATAGAATCGTGCAGCTACCCGCAAGTCAGCAATAGCTCCTCGGCGATCGCCTATATCTGCCTTGGTGAGACCGCGATTGTAATAAGCATTGGCATAGTCGGGTTGCAGGCGAATGGCTTGGTCATAGTCAGCGATCGCCCCCCGCTTGTCTCCTAGAGAATCTTTAGCATTGCCACGGTTGTAGTAGGCCAAGGCGTAGTCGGGGCGTTGGCGTAGAGCTT
>JANWZG010000367.1 GCA_025054735.1 Cyanobacteriota bacterium
TCCCAGGGATTCATCGAGACGTAGACAGGCATCGGGTTGGGGTTCGTTATTCTCATCCAACCGCACGGTGGCATTGTCCATCAGTTCAATGCCGGGGGTGGCTAGCCAGTAAGTACCTAGCCATGTGATTATGGCTGCATGGGGCTTACTATGTTTGCGAGCGCAAACGGGAGATGCCATGAATACCCTACCTTCAATTAATTCAATTTTTTTGTGCTGGGGCATGGCATGGTAGCGTCGCTCAAACTCATCACGGGAGAGGCGATCGCCATTCTCTAACGGTGGTAGTGAAGGGGTCTGGGTTAGCTCTGCAACCATCTTACCTGTCCTCTGACTTGGTCTTTCCAGTGTGGTTGTTCTCAATGGGAAATGGTATTCTTTTTGATTGTACTCGATCAATCACTGCTCGCGCCCAAGCCTGCACTTGACAGTCCTCACGTCTACGTCTGCCTGTCTGTCTACTCCATCTCTTAAACTCTGTACTCCCGACTCTGTACCCCGAACTCCTCCCAAATCCTCCCATACCTCATCGGTACCTCGGAAGTCGTAGGGACTTTCAGGAATCCCACCTCGACCAATGTTGACAAAGGAACCTGTGGTGCGCTGACCGGGCTTACAAGCTTGGGCGATCTGGTTAGAGGCATCTCCTAAGCCCTCTGGAAGAGGCACCAAGCCACGGGAAATGTCTAGATTGGGCAATGTGACTATTCCTGATACGCCTGCTGCTGATGCGGCAGAAATGTCCACTCGGCTATTGCCCCGGAACTGACCAAAGCTCCCTGGATTGCGTCCCACCGCCACTGCCTGCCCGGTGCCAAACAGGTTGGCTAGGAATCCTGGTGAGTTGATAGTGATGTTGCCCCCTGGCCCTAGTTCAGCATTGGCGAGGATATCGCTGTCGTTCAGGGCAAGGAAGATGGTGGAGTTGATGCTAATGTTGCCGCCACCCCCGGTGCTGTCGAAGACGCTGGTGCTGATCAGGCTGCTGCCCTGGAGGCGGATATCTTCAGCTTGGATAGCAATGTTGCCACCTCCAGCTCGGAAAGAAGTGGCAGTGATTAGACCATCACGGGCATTGAAGGTATTTGCTAAGTTGAGGGTGATGTTGGCAGCAGATCCCTCGTTGCAGGAACATTCTCCCCGACTGGAGATTTCCCCTAGATTGGTGAGGGTGAGATTGTTGGCTTGCAGGGTGATGTCCCCGGCTCGTCCGTTGCCATTGATTAGGGAGATGAGCAGTCCTCGATCGCTAATCGTTAAATCCCCCGTTTGCACGGTCAATTGTCCAGCATTGGTATTGCCCCTAGCAGCAGTGGATAAGGAGCCAAGTCCAGAGATGGTCACACCTTCACTCGCCTGCACCGACAACGCACCTGCACTCCCTTGGGGAGCGCTACGAGCAGCGTCTAGGGCAATGGTGAAGATAGCATTGAAAATAGCAGTCACTTGCGGTGTAGAAAACCCTGGACCGAGGGTGCTGCCAATGGTATTCAAAAAATCAGCAAAGGTGGCTTCTAGGGCAAGAACATCTAGACTGCTTGTATTGACCGATGCTCCATTCAAAATCGTTAAGGTTCTGGTGGCAAGGGTGAGGTTGTTGCCGGAACCAGCACCAACGGCTCCTGTGCTAATGCCACCGCCATCAGTCGCGACGATCGTGTCTGCTGTAACATCCAGATTGCCGCCGCTGCCCTGTCCAGTCAAGGCAGTGGTAATCGTGCCATTGCGGGTAACCACGGTGTTGGCAGCAATGGACAGGTTGCCGCCATTCCCTTGCCCCACCACGGCGGTATTGATGTTGGCATTATCCACCCTAAGCCTGCCTGTTTCAATGGTCAACGTGCCACCATTGACTAGCCCAATGCCGATCGTACTCAGGGTGCTGTTACTCTCCACTGTGACTGACTCGGTAGCCCGCACAGTCAAGTTCCCGGCGGTACCCGTCAGAAATGTACCGGATGACACCACAGCTTGGTTTTGCAGCAGCAGGGTAGGAGCCTGGATTAACAGATTACCACTGGTGCCACTCACAGTGCTGGTTTGAATCACGCTGCGATCGCTCACGGTTACGCCCCGTCTTGCCTGAATGGTCACATCGCCAGCACTACCACCGCCACCCAGTACGGTGGAGGCGATCGCCGCAGCACCTTGCATCTGCAATTGCCCGGTGGTGAGGCTGATGTTGCCGCCATTAGCCCCAGCGGCGGTGATGGTGTCGGTGTTGCCGTTGGTGAGGGTAACGGTGTCGGCAGCGCGAATCGTGATGTCGCCAGCAGTGCCGAGCAGGGCATCGGTGTAGATTCGGGCACCATTTTGCACAAGGAGATTGGTGGTGGCGATCGTAATCTCTCCCCCGTTGCCTGCTGTCGGTAATCCCGATAACGATGCCGCCTCTGCAGTGATGCGGCTAGGGCCATCAAGCCCAGACCCACTCAGTTCAACCTCCCTGGCTTGGATGACGATTTTTCCGGCAGCTTGACTGTTGCCAGTCTGCACAGATACGATACTGCCATCTTGCAGGGTGAGACGATTGGTAGTGATGTCCACTTGTCCAGCATTGCCAGGACTATTGTTGATCGTAACCGCCGCGATAAAAGAGCGTTGCAGGTCGATCGTCTGGGCTTGAATGGAAATGTCCCCCGCATTCGCTCCATTAGCACCTGAGGCGCTGATAGCCGCACCATTCTGTGCCGTCAATTGTTGACTGTTAAGGGCAATATCGCCTGCATCTCCTGAACCAAAACCGGATGAAGCAATCTGCACACCATTCTGGAGAATTACCGCCTGGGTATTAATCGTGATATTCCCTGCATCCCCCGATCCTAGGGATTGAGTCGAAATACCGTTAAAACCTCCAGCAGTAGAATTAGCCGGGATGCTCACTTCCACCCGTCCAGCATTGATCACCATATTCCCCGCATCCCCTACCCCAAAGGTGGATGTTGCCAGTTGAACCGTTCTGGTGGGGTTTGTCGCTTGCACTCGCAGGGTGCCCGGAGTCTGTACTGTCACGTTGCCACCATCCCCCCCAAACAAGCCACCCAACACCCCGCTGGTTTGCACGCGGGCATCGTTTGTAATGGCATTCAGGGAAATATCCCCGGCTGCTTGCAGCACCACATCCCCACCACTGGTCGTAAAGCTGGCATTGTTGATGGTGATGCTGCCCGCACCCGTGGCTGCCCCACTGCTGGGGTCGTTGGCAATCAGGCGAATATCACCCCCTAGAGTGGAAATGTCATTGTTCACCACAATGTTATTTCCCGCTTGCGCCGTGAAGCTTACACCAGGAATCAGCAAGTTAACCCCTGCATTCACAGTGATGTTGTTAGTGGCTTGCAATACAATGTTGCTAAGGGAAAATGTCATGAGTGCCGACGAAACCTGAGCCGTGGGAAAGGGAGCATCGGCAAAGGCAAGGCTGGTGCTGAAGGTGTTGCCCAGCAGTGCCACTACTTCAATGTTGGTGGGGTCGAGTAGTAGGGTGCCTGCCTGCCCAAAGGGAGCAGACGTATCTACCTGTCCCTGGAAGTCTAGGTACTCTTTGCCAGAGACTTCGACGAAACCGCCGTTAGAAGAGGTGTGAGGTGTGAGGTGTGAGGTGTTGGGGGGAGGGAAGGGATTTGGGCTGAGACTTGATATTTCAACCCTATTCCCTAATGCCTGTCCTGTGCCACGGGCGGTGATGGTGCCGTAGAAGCGGGTGGTTTCGTCTGCCCAGATGATGACAGTGCCACCATTGCCAGTTTCTAGGGCATCAGCATTGATCACTGTGTTAGGACTAACATAGGTGCGGCTGGCGGTAGGTAGGGGCACACGGCTATGCACCCCTATGGTTCCCTGACCACCCTGGAAGTCGCCGCCGATGCGGACGGTACCGCCACCAGTAGGGGAGGAAACATCGACAATCGCTTGGTCAAACAGACCGACTTGGTTGCCTAACACTTGCACAGTGCCACCAGGAGCAGTGAGGGTGCCACTACTGATGACGGTATTGCCATACAAGGTAAGGGTTTGTCCGATTCCCACGGCAAGGTTGCCTTGGTTGGTGATATTTCCCCTCACACT
>JANWZG010000368.1 GCA_025054735.1 Cyanobacteriota bacterium
CGGAATAGAGGGTGAACCAAGGGCGATCGTTCTGCTCAACTTGCCAGGTGATATAAGGATGGCAGAGGGCTAGTTGATGAATGATGAGTTGCACTGCCCGCAGTTGTTGAGCTAGGGGTGGTAGCCCGTCGCGTCGGCCTAGCCATTGGGCGAACAGGTCACTGACAGTAACGACGGTACCAGGAGCGATCGCGGCTACTTCCACCTGAGCAGGCTTTCCTTGGTGATCATATACCACTCGCCACCCTTCCTTGGCTGATGGTTCTCGACTACAAATCTCCAAGGTTGCTAATTGGGCGAGGCTGTGCAGCGCCTCACCCCGGAAGCCCAAGCTGGTAATTTGCCAGAGGTCTCTACTGGAGCGAATTTTACTCGTGCTGTGGGGTAGAGCAGCTTGCTTAAGGTTGGCGATCGTCATCCCCTTGCCGTTATCTGCAACTCGCACTCGCCACTGGTCAGCCCAAATAGCGATGGCCAGTCGTGTTGCTCCTGCATCAATCGCATTTTCAGCCAACTCCCGCACGACGGCTGCTAAGGAGTCAATCACCTCGCCTGCGGCAATCAGATGCACAACATTAGTTGGGAGCGATCGAATCGAAGCCATTATCACCAGAAGCCTGACATTAGGACATCACTCAGTGAGTAATGTTCCTTTTCTAGCGCATATGTATGCTTAGCGCATAACTCTCCTAACTATGGAATCCAGTGACTAGGGTAAAACTGGATCCATAGTAGGCTCAGGAGCTTTGTCAAGTTGGGCAATCACGGCCATGACAGCACTGCGACTGAGTTTGCTTTCACCCTGACTGAGTACATCCAGGGTGGCATGGGCTAAGGCTAGAGGAATTTGGCAGAAGTTGAGGGCGGGACCAGGGGGCAGAGTAGCTGTGTAGGCATCGGCTAAAGACAGGTTATAACGAGCGTAAGCGTGGAGGTCGGCATCTGTCCAACCGTGGGGATAGAAGTCAACCCCCCGCTCTAGGTCTTCGGCGTGGTTACGCAGAATGTTCACAGCTTGCAAACCGCGACCAAAGCCAAGGGCATGAAGGCGATTGGTGATGGTGCCATCGTACCAAGCCCATAGGTCGGAGAGCAGCAGGCCAACGGCTCCAGCAACGCTGAAGGTATAGCGATCGAGGTCGGCTTCGGTACGAATTGTCCAGTTATCTAGTGCCCAACTGGCCATGCGGTCAGCCATGGCAGCGGTAGCATCCCAAATACGTGGGGCGATCGTCACCGGAGCCATTAGTGCCCATTCCCCTACCCGCAGGGATACTTCTGGCAATAGAGCAATATCCTCAGAGTCGGCAAAGGAAAAGTCAGCAATTGTGTGGCCCTCAGTTGCAGCCTGCAAGGTAAAACTGATGGTATGCAACAGCTTAGCCTTAAGAGAATTTTCGAGTTGAGGATGGTCTTCAATTTCGTCGATTGCCCGCATACACAAATAGGCAGACGCGACTGCCTCCTTTAAGCCCACAGGTAACCGACTGATGGGAATATAAAATGTCCGACTGGTCCGTTCTAAAACAGCCATCGCATCATTATGTGGTTTCATTGCATCACTCCTCGTTTGACATCCAGCATGGAATCTAGAACACCAATCCGAACTAGCCTGAGGCATAGCTCTTGCACACCACTTACACAAAAACGATTTGCAGGTATCTTATCAGCCTCAGTCTTTTTTTAATCAATTCGCTACCATACCTCATGGTCAGTATGCTGCTACAGCTCCGCATTAGTGTTGCCTAGTGCTAGCCCTGCTTTACTGCGGTGGTCAATGGCTCTGTATGCTACGATCGGCGGTGGTAGCGAGCCAGCAACGCCAACCCTTTAAGTCCCCAACTGGCAACCATGGGCATGAGTTGTGGACGCAACAAGCGAGGATCAAACTTGCTCATACGGTGGTTATTCTCCCGCAGACAGGCTGTTACAAATGCCGATAGAGTCAAGTTCACAACTATGGCGTTTGCTCCAGTGGCCGTAAACCCTGCGCCATTGCCATCGGTGCTGCCTCCAAAGGCAGCAGTTAATCGTCACAATGCCTTACCGTAATGCCAAAGCGCTTTAGCATCCCGAAATTGCACGGGTAAACCGATGTAGTCTTTGTCAAACTTGAGCAGGCATTCCGTCACACCTAGGATATTGGTTAGAACCCTAGTTTGTGTGGAAAATTGCTAAATCTGTGCTGAAGTAACGTAAAGGAGCCTAGGGATGATGGGATGGGGGCAGCATAGATAACCAACTGGTGATGCAGTCCCAGACTTGCTCCACAATGTTGGATGAGTCAGCATCGAACCAGACGATCGCAGGATTTGCCCGAAACCACGTGCGTTGACGTTTGGCAAATTGACGAGTATGCTGCACAATCAGCGTTTCCGCCTGATGTAAGGAGATAGCTCCAGCTAAATACTGGTTAATTTCTCGGTAGCCCAAGGTTGCTAATAGTGGCAAATCATTACCATATTGCTGACACAGTGCCTCAACTTCAGCTACAAACCCCATGTCTAGCATAGTGCTTGTTCGCTGAGCAATCCGCTGCTTTAACCGGTCACTGTCTGGACAATCTAATCCTAGGTGCAAAATTGGATAGGGTGGTGGCTGTTCTAGTTGGAGCTTGGAAATGGGCTTTCCTGTAACATAAAATACTTCTAGAGCACGGATAGTTCGTACTGGATCATGGGGATGAATTTTAGTGGCGGCGACAGGATCTACTTGTTGCAGCATAGCGTAGCACTGGGATTGTCCCAACTGATGGAGTTGAGCACGTAAGTCCTGTTGGGGAGCGATATTGGGAATAGTCATCCCTTGAGTGATCGCTCGAATGTAAAGGCCAGTGCCACCGACGAGTAGAGGATAAGGGGCAGAGTGTGAACAGTGAAGGGTAGTAATAAGCTGTTGCACCTGATGTTGATAGTCAGCAACTGTAAAGGTATCGGTGGGGTTACAAATATCAATTAGGTAATGGGGAATTTGCTGTTGATCCGCTGGGGTGGGTTTTGCTGTGCCGATGTCAAACCCTCGATACACCTGACGAGAGTCAGCACTAATGATCACCGTAGCAAGGCGCTCTGCGATAGCCATGGCCAGGTTTGATTTGCCTGTGGCTGTAGCTCCGCAAATTACAATCAAACCAGAAACTTTTGGAGGTTGGCTAGACATAGTGTCCTGGAAAGCGACGATCGGTCACGTTGTCGATCGTGTCAAAACACTAAAGCCTACTGTAGTAGGTACAACGGTAGCTGTCATTACTGACTTTATGGCGATTACTAACCCCAGCAAAGATGCCTATCTAGATTAGGCCGTAGCTAAACTTGCTACTGACTTCCAATATGCTATCTGCAAAGGGCCAACAGGGGCTGGCTATGTCTGGCAACGCAGTCTAGTAAGAGACGTGGTTGACTCAACAACACGCCGACAAAATGTTACTGTTTTCAGTATCTACACTACCAAGATGCCAGATCGAACATTTCAAACCTAGGGAATTCTTGGCAGTTTTCTCACCTATCGCAAAGGCTAGGTTGGCGAGGTTTCCCTAGTGTAATCAGGTTCACGTTCAGGAGCACAATTGCTTCAACACCATTGGGATGGCTATGCTAACCATCCCGCTCTATCTCTACTCTCTAGGCTTTGCTGAAGCCAAGTCCGTGCTCTTCGGCATACCGTTCCATAAAGCGCATAAATCGATCCCACTCTTGGGCAGACCGCATGACGTAAGTAGCCTCGATCGCCCAAGGTTCACCATCCACGAACTTAGCATTGACTTCGCGAGTTACCAATTCACCCTCGTCATCCACTAGGTACATACCAGTTACGTTTTGGGTATTGCCATCTGCTAAAATCTGAGGCTTCTCGAAGCGAAATACAGCCTTGCCGTTGCTACCATCCTTGGCGCGGGTAAGGCGCACATTAGGCACTACGTCTTCAGCGATTCCCCTAGAAAATTCAATTCTTGCCATAGTTATCTACCAATTCACTCATAAAAACCCGTAAAATCTGTGCTAGTGTGACAGCCAAGGATCCCATACTATACCCGTAAACGTTACCTGGCTTACACGGTTCT
>JANWZG010000369.1 GCA_025054735.1 Cyanobacteriota bacterium
TCCTCATCATGCCTGGGAACGACTGAAGTCGTTACTACAAACCTATTGTTCGTAGTGAGGACTTTAGTCCTCATCATCCCTGGGGAACGACTGAAGTCGTTACTACAAACCTATTGTTCGTAGTGAGGACTTTAGTCCTCATCATGCCTGGGAACGACTGAAGTCGTTACTACAAACCTATTGTTCGTAGTGAGGACTTTAGTCCTCATCATGCCTGGGAACGACTGAAGTCGTTACTACAAACCTATAGGTTTATCTAATGAAGGAAGAGATATTGCGCCAAGCTAGGGTCAAGTTCCGTAATCCCCCTCTGGGTAACCCTGGCTTTCGGGGTACGATACGATTGCGCTATGCCGACAATCAAGGCTAGCCTGTAACTTGCTACCTGCACCTGTGGCAGCTAGTGGGTCAGGTCGTGCCACCTCCGCCGAAATTGTCCCTAGCCCCTGGGGAGCAGCGATCGGTGCAGATCGATTTTCTGTATCTACCTGATGCGCTGCCACCGCAGGTACTGTTGATAAACAGGCAATAGACAGGTGACTATAAAGACTACCCCACTGGGCTAGCTGCACTGGTATAGATGAGCAGCATTATCACAATCAGGGCAGTGAACACAAGCCCCAAACCAGCCACCACCGGCCAATTAGCCCGGTAAAGAAAGGTCTCAAAATCAAAGGGTTCAAACTGCCCAAACAATCCATCAGCCTGATTGGGGGAAAATCCCCGATAGCGACTAGGTCGAGGCAATTTATCGCGATAGTCGGTGCCATAGCGTGCCACGCGCTCAAAGGGCAATTCACCCTGGATCCGCTGAGGCAAAATCCGTCGCCGTTGGTAGGGCACTGTGTTGTCACCAAATGCTGCTTGATACTCATTGCTAGCCAACAATTCATCCACAAACCCTTGGATGCCTTTGGTCATGATCACGGCTGACCAAGCAATTTTCTCGCGATCGTTATAGACCCGTCGTCCTAATACCCGTTGAATACAAAGTTCTACAAACCGATAATTGTTATTAACGTCATAGTTAAGCCGTCGAAATGAGTCTGATAGAATCAAACCCCGGATAAATTGTTTGACTGTAATCTGTCTTGATTTCAGTTGAGATTCTAGAAAGATTTGGCGGTTGGCCTCAATCATTTGCTGCTCATGAAAGATCTGACGATAGGCTGCCAAAATTAGGGCATCCATTTCACTGGCTGAGAGCAGGGTCTCAGTGGTGTAGATTCGTGGTTGCTCATCACCAGGTACCTCAAATCCACTAACGCGCTGGTTTTGCGAGGATGGTGCATACTCCAGTAGAGGAAGTGGCATAACAAAGAACCTCCGCTTTTTAAAGGAACTGTGTGCATTATTTGAGCAACTATCCTGTCGGAAAACCCAAGGTTAGAGCGTACTAAAAACCTGTTGAAATAGCTTAACGTCCCTCTGCCCTGCCTGAGAGACGGAGCTGAGAGTAAAAACCAGAAAGCGTCCTGTCAATCCATGAGATCTCAATAAAATTGCCTCGGTTGATCCTAATAGTTAGTTGCTAATTTCAGTGTTTAGGATACAACTCGATGAGTACTTTAACCTATTGACTGGACAGACTGTAGAAATTTGTAATATTTCAATTGTGATTCTAGCTAATCCCAGTTGTTCAGCTCTGTGAGCCACTGCCGCATTAGGCTCAGCATTTGGTCACGGCGAGTCTCAAAGGTGGCGCTGATGTATAGCAGACCGATGCCAGCTAGTAAGCCTAGGATCCATTTTGTTAAGGGATATTCAAACACTAGTACCCCCAGTTGGTACAGCACAGTCAACAGGAAGGTAGCTGCCCCCACCAACAGGTAGGCCCGCACTCGCAAGGCTAGACCAGCCATGATGGCGACTAGGCCAAGCCCAGCAGGGATTAGGCCAATGGCAGTTTGGCGCAGCAGTGGGATGGCACAGATTGCTAAGCAGCCCACAAGGCGCAGTAGGAAGCGGCTGCCACGCTGGTAGGCTGGCTTGAGAATAGGTTCGGCTTGCGCAACGTAGAGCAGGACAAGACCAATCGCTAGGCTGTACCACAGGGAGTCATGATTGCCTTGGACTGCCAACCAGCGCCAGAGCCAGAGGATGACAACTCCCAAGCTGATGTAGGTGAAGCGGATTTGTCGCTGTTGGTATGCTAAAAACAGGTAAAAAGCAGCGGGAATTAGGATATTGGGAGGATATAGTGAACTCAAGGCTGGGGGAATAGTCAGCAAGGGTAAAACGATCGCCATCAACAATAGAGGACGTGGATGCCAGCCCCAAGCTGCCCAAGGTGCTTGATAACTGAAATAGGCGAATACACAGGCGATCGCAGATAAAAAGGGTGCAATTGCTGGGTAAAGTACTCTACCCAGAGGGGTGTTAACTCCATACCAAGCCATGCCAACAGCCTCAGCGATCGCGGCCCATACCCACAGTTCCCCAACCCTAGGCTGGGGTGCATGTCGCCCCTGGAAAAAGGCGTAGCGCACTAACAACAGAGCCACACCAAACCACAGCGGATAGAGGCTTACAGGCGTGGTCGTAGCAACGGCAAGCAGCAAACTACCCAAACCCCAGTGCCCATGGGCGGCGTTGTTTACCTCATCCTCGGTAATGCTCAGGTAGTGTTGCAGCCACGGAGACAGGAAGCGATAAGCATAGGTAAAGGTTGCCGCCAAAGCCGCCATAGCGATGAAGCCATCCCCTGTGTTGTTGCCCTTAATCTGCAAGAGTTGAAACAGCAAACACTCGTATAACCCCAAGGAGATGCCAGCCATACCCAGATAGACCAGGGGTTTAAGGGCAAGGCGGCGTTTGCCTACCCCGATCGCTATCAAGGAAAGTCCTAGGGTTGTCAAGCCCGTCCAGTTGGTGAACTGTCCCCACCGGAAAAATGACCCCAAGCCAGCATAGATGAGGGGAATGACGTGCACACTGGGCATAGGGGGAGCATCGGCAGGACGGCGACGCTGCCACCAGTCTCCTAATAGTTGGGTGCTAAACCCAAGGGCGATATTAGCGATGGCTAGATAGAGGAGTGCAGAGTCTGTCAAGCTTAATACTAGTGCTACAGCTACTTCTAGATTCCAGGCAAAGCCATACAGCAGCCAACTGGGCAACAGGCCAGGAACCCTAGTATCAGAGCGAATGGTATTACCTGCAACAACGACTGGGACGCTGGCAACAGGAGCTAGGACTTGCCATGCTCGATAGGCAAGGGCGGCAACTAGCAGGATAGCGGCGATCGTGCTCTGGGCGTTAGCAGCCAACAGCGTCTGACCAGGCTGAAGTTGCCAATACAGGCCCACGGATTGGGCAGTAAGGGCTATGGTGCTCCAGACCCAGAGGGTAATTGCCCAGCCATCGGCAGCCGTTGCATAGATCTGTGCCCAGGGGTCTGAACGACGACGGAGTCAATCTCGTCCTAGCCACAGACTCGCGATCGCAAGCACGGGCACCAGCCACCAGTCATTTCCTGCTGGACGGGGTAGTTCCATCAAGATAGCGCCAGATAGGGCTAACCCGTAGCCAATTGTGAAAACAGCAGCGGCAATTTGGCGTAACAGGTGGGTGTGGATGATCATGAGCACGGTGGCGATCGCTAAGGCCACTAGTCGAGTGCGGGAGAACTCCACCAAGGCCAGTTGCACCACACCCATGGCCAAAATGCTAAGCCATTGATGACTAGACTGGCGGGGCGGTTGCCAACTGCGGTAGGCCGGAGCCAGCATGGTAAGCGCACCTGCAATCACCAATACGCTAGTGGCAGGCAATGCACCGTAGACCCGCCAAGCGCTGGCAGTGAGCAGGTACAACTCACAACCACAGAGCAGCACAGCCCAACCGTCTAATGCCTGACCGTAGAGTTGTGCTAAGGGACGATCGTAGCGACTTGACCAAATCTTCACTAACCACAGCAAGGTGATGGCGATCGCCAGCGCCAACAACCATAGGCTCAGGTTAGGGGCAATCCCCAGTCGGCCTTCGGCTAGAGTAGCACCGCCGAGAGCAAGAGCTAGACCAATCGTGATGACAGCGGTTAACCAGTGGCGCAGAATA
>JANWZG010000370.1 GCA_025054735.1 Cyanobacteriota bacterium
ATACAGCCACTTTTTCATACCTAGCATTAGCAATGCCATTATGCGATGATGATTAGTGTGAAGAGAGACTCTGCACTTATTATTTCTTCCTAAAAGCTGTCGAGAGGAGTAGGTTGCTCTAGCTAGTATAGGGTAGTCGGGATCTACTTTTCCGGCAGCTTTGTTGTTATGAGGTTGCAAACGCAGCCTTCTCTATGAATTCTAATTCTGAGGATCTGCTACCGAGTTTGTTGCGTCAATGTTGTCCGTTGCTGCTTGGCCTTTTGGACGATGGTTTAATTGTCGGGCTTTCTCGATTAGGTTGTAAAATTCCCTGGCTGGAAGCACTTTCGCCGATCGTCATTAGTGGTACAGTTTTGTATCTGACGATTCAGTTTTGTCAGCATGGGATACCCAATTTGCTCTGCATGTGGCAAGCATTCCGGCAGCAGGCTGAAGCGTTAGGAACCTGTAGAAGCTCACATCAATAAATTCACAATAAGTTCAGACGGTAGCTGGAACACTAAAGTATCGGTAGACACCACTGGAATGGCACTTAATTTCCAGGGTTTGGCTCAGGATTTATAGGGTTTGGATCAAAGGGGTTATAGCCAACGGATTGTAAGTTTCTAGAGAATACAGGCTGTCGCATCATTTCAGGAACTCCAGTAGTGCAGACTAGCCCACAGAGGCCAGGAGTTGGGCCTCCTGTTCCTTAGAAAGTACCCGTCCTTCGTCTTCAAAACCTGGGATTTGGTCAAAGTTGAGGTAGCGGTAGAGATTGTCGGCAAAGGGGTTGATTTTCTTGGCAGCAATGTCAAGGTATTCTTCCACAGTGGGAATGCGGCCTAGGAGGGCACAGACAGCAGCTAACTCGGCGGAACCTAGGTAGACCTTGGCATCTTTGCCCATGCGGTTGTTGAAGTTGCGGGTAGAGGTAGAAAATACCGTTACACCATCTTCTACACGAGCTTGGTTGCCCATGCACAGGGAACAACCGGGCATTTCTAGGCGGGCACCAGCGGCGGCAAAGATGCTGTAGTAGCCTTCTTCGCGCAACATTTGCTCATCCATGCGGGTGGGGGGACAGATCCACAGGCGCACTTTGGTTCGACCTTCGCCCTCAAGCACGTTAGCAGCAGCGCGGTAGTGACCGATGTTAGTCATGCAGGAGCCGATGAACACTTCATGTATGGGGTCTCCAGCACATTCAGACATGAGCTTGATGTTGTCGGGGTCGTTGGGGGCGGCTACCAGTGGTTCAGTGATTTGGTCGAGGTCTACTTCCAGGATGTCGGCATACTCAGCATCAGCATCTGCCTTCATGAGGGAAGGGTTGGCTAGCCATGCTTCCATTTTGCGGACACGGCGTAGGATGGTGCGGGCATCACCATAGCCTCGTGCCACCATGTTTTTCAGCAGGGCAACATTGGAGCGCAGGTATTCAGCGACAGTATCGATGCTGAGGGCGATCGTACACCCCGCACAGGAGCGCTCTGCTGTGGCATCCGTCAATTCAAAAGCTTGCTCTAGCTTGAGGTCAGGTAAGCCCTCCATTTCCATAATTCGGCCAGAGAAGAGGTTTTTCTTGTTTTGCTTGGCAACGGTGAGCTTGCCCTGTTGGATGGCAACGTAGGGAATAGCGTTGACAATATCTCGGAGGGTCACTCCTGGTTGCAGGCTGCCCTTGAAACGCACCAATACCGACTCTGGCATGTCTAGGGGCATGACACCCAGAGCAGCAGCAAAGGCCACTAGTCCAGAGCCAGCGGGGAAGGAAATGCCCAGGGGGAAGCGAGTGTGGGAGTCGCCGCCAGTGCCGACAGTATCCGGCAGCAGCATTCGGTTCAACCAAGAGTGGATAATGCCGTCGCCAGGACGCAGGGATACACCACCCCTGGAGATAATAAAGTCAGGAAGTTCGTGGTGGGTTTTGATATCCACAGGTTTGGGATAGGCAGCGGTGTGGCAGAAGCTCTGCATCACCAGATCGGCACCAAAGCCCAGACAGGCCAGTTCCTTGAGTTCGTCGCGGGTCATGGGGCCGGTGGTATCTTGGGAGCCGACGGTAGTAATCACGGGTTCGCAGTAGGTGCCGGGACGTACACCGGGTAAGCCACAGGCAGCACCTACGATTTTCTGCGCTAAGGTAAAGCCTTTGCTACTGTCTGCGGGCAGTTGGGGACGGGTAAAGACCGGGCTAGGATCAAGCCCCAGAGCGGCCCGTGCCTTGTCAGTAAGGGTGCGCCCAATCAGCAAGGGTATGCGTCCGCCTGCCCGGACTTCATCGAGAATGGTGTCGGGTTTGAGGGTGAAGGTGGAAATTGTCTCACCAGCCGCATTGGTGATTATGCCCTGGTAGGGGTGGATGGTGATCACATCGCCAGTGTTCATCTGGGTTACGTCACATTCGATCGGCAGTGCGCCCGAATCTTCCATAGTGGTGAAGAAAATGGGAGCAATCTTGCCCCCTAAGACATAGCCACCGGAGCGCTTGTTGGGGACAAAGGGAATATCGTTGCCGATGTGCCACAGCACAGAGTTGGTAGCGGATTTGCGGGAAGACCCAGTGCCTACCACATCCCCCACATAGGCAATGGGATAGCCCTGCTGTTTCAGGTCAGCGATCGTCTGGAGTGCCCCTGGCATCCGGCTCTCTAACATGACCATGGCGTGTAGGGGAATGTCAGGGCGGGTGGTGGCGTGGGGCGCGGGGGAGAGGTCGTCGGTGTTGGTTTCGCCAGGAACTTTGAAGACAGTAACGGTGATCTGCTCTGGCAAGGGGGAACGATTGACAAACCAGTCGGCATTTGCCCAGGATTGCATTACCTGTTGGGCATAGGAATTGCCTTGGGCTGCCAGGTCTTGCACATCGTGAAAGGCATCGTAAACAAGGAGGGTCTTGCCTAGGGCGACAGCGGCAGTGGTAGCTAGCTCGGAGTCAGTACTATGCAGCAGATCGATGAGAGATCTAACGTTGTAGCCACCCACCATGGTGCCCAGCAGTTCTACAGCATCACGGGGAGTAATTAGGGGACTGGTGGCAGTGCCGTTGGCGATCGCCGTCAGGAATCCCGCCTTCACATAGGCTGCTTGGTCAACTCCGGGGGGAACACGATCGCGCAGTAGGCTCAGTAAAAATGCTTCTTCACCGGGGGGGGGCTGTTTCAGCAACTCGCATAGCTCAGCCGTCTGTTCAGCAGTCAAGGGCAAGGGAGGAATTCCCAAGGCGGCGCGCTCGGCAACATGGCTACGGTAGGCTTGCAACATCAACAGTCTCCCAACAAAACTCTAGACAAGTGTTACTGTACACCTAGTCTAGCCCCTGTCTTGTCACAGTAGTAACGTTTCTCTGACATAGTGCGCTGGGGCAGCACTGACTAGAACCTGCTAATGCCCCTTTAGACTCCTTTACAAGGACGATCCATTACGGAAAACGTACTAGAATCTCCAATGCGTAAGGGTTTTGCAAACCACTGCTCCTAGAGGTACCGAATTTAACTACCAAGCGTAGCAGCGATCGTATGGAATCCTTGCTCTAGAGGCTACACTTACAATTAATCAACTGACTTTCCTAAAAGGATATAGGGATGACTTCATCACCAGCCCGCCGTCCCAGTGCTCGCAAGCAAGCAGGCGCTCCACTGAGGCAACGACAGTCTCAGCAACCCCCAAAACGCAACTACGCTGTTAGACAACTAGTTGCCACCATTATCGTTGCTCTGATCGGCAGTGCTCTTGGGTTTTCGGCAGGCATTGTTGCAGCGGAAGTGTACCCCACCGATACAGCAGAGATTCCACCTTTGGAGCATTGGTTCCAGGTGCCAGCTAAGTTGACTGGACGGCTCAGACCCCCACAGCAACCAACCATTACCTTGCCTAGTGATAACCTGTTTGCCGATAGCAAAAGTCGCCTTCGGGCTGAGGGACTGTTGATCTTAAACGAGGTAGCCGAGGAATTAGCCGCATACTCTACTGCAAAAGTCATGATTGCGGTGCACACTGACAACGTGGGTGAAGCGGTGGACGATCGGCAACTGTCATTGATGCGTGCTAGGGCTGTACAACTCTATCTTGA
>JANWZG010000371.1 GCA_025054735.1 Cyanobacteriota bacterium
AACCTTTGCCTATGCAGTATGCGGCACAGTGCTTAGCGTGGCGATCGGGTTAGTGCTAGGGTTGTTTACTTCAGAAGTTTGGTGGCAAGTAGTTGCTCCCCACCAACCTCGCCCTGTTTGGTTAGCTCTACGCGGCATCCTAGCTATCCCAAGGGCCATCCATGAGCTAATTTGGGGGTTGTTTTGTGTTAACATTTTTGGCCTGGATCCGCTAGTGGCTGTGTTAGGCATCGTTATTCCCTATGGTGCGATCGTCACCAAGGTATTTTCCGAACTGTTAGATGAGACCCCGCGTCAACCTTTAGTGACATTAGTCAACAGCGGAGTATCTCCCCTTACAGCCTGCCTTTATACGATATTCCCTCAAGCTTGCTTAGATTTGCTGTCCTATAGTTTTTATCGCTTTGAGTGTTCAATTCGTTCAGCAGCCGTTTTAGGCATTATTGGTGCAGGGGGTTTGGGTTATGAAATCTTGCTCAGTCTGCAGTCGCTGCGCTATGAGCAACTGTGGACGCTGTTCTATGCCTTAATCTTGTTGAGTGGATCCGTAGATGTTTTCAGTGCCCTCCTGCGACGGCGACTTGGTTCTCCCACACGGTTAGACTTGAACTGGAAAACAGGCCATGCTAGTCGTTCTTCGGCCACTAAGTCAGAAGGCATTTCCCGTGAACAGCCCCCCACCCTGACAGGTTGGCTCTGGCACTATAGCCCTACGATCGCAGTCATCGCCGCTGTAATACTAGTTCCAGCTAGCTTTATTTACATTCGCCCTGACATCAGCAAGCTGTGGGCACCCCGCACATTGGCCTTGCTCGTAGATGTAGCAAAATCGTCATGGCCTCTGACTGTCACTCCGGCAGTTCTCAGCGAGCTAGGGATGCTGTCATTACAAACTCTAGCCATGTCCATTTTGGCGATCGTAGTTGCTGGTAGCGGCGGTATGGTTCTATCGTTTTTTGCTGCCCATAGTCTTTGGCTGCCAGGGGGACTGTTTAATAGCCATAGCAGGAACAACTACGCTCAATGGTGGGCATGGCCGGGTGTTGTATCGACTCGCCTTGTTCTGTTAGTCTGTCGAGCGATCCCAGCTCCCGTTTGGGCATTAATAGCAACCTTTGTGCTGTTTCCTGGCATCCTTCCCGGTGCAATTGCTCTCGGATTTCACAACCTAGGCATCCTTGGTCGGCTAATGGCAGAGGTAGTTGAAAATCTTGACCAGCGACCAGCTCAAGCCATAAAGACACAAGGAGCATCTCCTGCTGTAGTCTTCCTCTACAGCCTACTACCTATGACACTAACTCGTTTTCTTGCTTATAGCCTCTACCGCTGGGAAGTTTGTATGCGAGAGACAGTAATTGTAGGGTTGGTAGGCGCAGGTGGCTTAGGGCGCTTGCTTACAGAGCAACTCAGTAGTTTTGACTATCGCGGTGTGTCGTTATCACTGATCTGTTTTGTGTTGTTAACCATGTTAGTGGATGCAACAAGCGCTGGAATGCGGCGATCGCTCCGATAGCACTGATCCTCTGATAGACAGTGATCCCCTAATCTCACAGGTCTAGGCTCATGCTTCGCCATGGTGTGTGGCACTTTGCCTGCTCCAGTCGTGAGTTAAGTGATATAAACTCTGCTCTACAACCCGATGTGCCTTGTTGTCTAGGTAGTGCCAGTCTACTTCACCACCTGCATCGAGCAATTCCCTATCAATTTGGACAAGCTGGACATCGTCTGGTCTGCCTAACTGGTAGTCTTGAAAACAAATGGCATAACACAGCTCCCAAATATCTACGCTCCGCTCTTGATCCTGGTAGGAAAGGCACAGCCGATACCCAGGAATAGGGGTGTCAACGGGCTGGTAGCTACTCCGCCACGGTAATTGTTCTACCTGCTTACGCAAATTATCCACCAGACGGATCATGACTGGTTGCATGAGTAAGTCTGCTTGCTGCCAAGTTTGCATGTCTGTGAACTTTGGGGACATAAGCACGGTGGGCCGTAATTTGGCCTGAACAACTTGGAGTTACCTTAACATGGCAAGTCCAAGCTTTGCGTTGTTTTGTCAGAAAGTACGCTAGGATTGGCTTACCAGGCTTGTTAGGCTTATTAGATGATACAGAGAGTCATGGATGTAGCTTTAAGAGTTCAACTGAGCGATCGTGCGATTGATGCTACACGAACCGAAAGTCAGCGGCAGGTGGCGTTATCTGTGTCTGCCTTGCCCACAGGACGACAGCGGTCTATTCCCCTAAACCTATGTCTAATCTTAGACCACAGCGGCTCCATGGGTGGCAAAGCACTGCAAACTGTCAAGCAGGCCGCTCAACAACTGGTGGATCAACTAGCACCAACAGACTATCTCTCAGTGATTGCGTTTGATCACCGGGCTAAGGTGTTAGTTCCTAACCAGCCCGTGACGAACCCTGCGGGGATCAAAGCTCTAATTGACAGCTTGCAGGCTGATGGTGGTACTGCAATCGACGAGGGACTGCGCCTAGGAATTGAAGAATTGGCTAAGGGCAAGTATGATGCCATCTCTCAGGCACTGTTACTAACAGACGGTGAAAACGAACATGGAGACAACAATCGCTGCTTAAAATTGGCGGAAGTTGCTGCTACCTATAATCTCACTATCAGCACCCTTGGGTTTGGCGACTATTGGAATCAGGATATTCTAGAGCGCATTGCGGATGCAGCCGGAGGTAGCCTTGCCTATATCCAGCATCCTGAGAGTGCAGTGGAGCAATTTAATCGACTGTTTCGCCGGATGCAGTCCGTCGGACTGACCAATGCTTATCTACACGTGTCATTAGCTTCTGGGGTACGGCTAGCTGAGCTAAAACCGATCGCCCAAGTCATGCCTGAGGTGGTCGAGCTACCCGTTCAACAAGACCCCAAAGGGTATACCGTTCGCCTAGGAGATTTGATGATCGATGTGCCACGGCTGGTGATGGTGAATGTCTACATCAGCCAGCTTCCCCTGGGAGAATATCCCATCGCTTGGGCGCAAGTCACCTACGACGATCCCATTAGCAAGCAAACCGGTCTCTTATCTGAGCGTGTGCCTGTGGTCGTGGATGTAGTGCAATCCTATCAGCCTGACCTTGACCCAGAAGTACAGACCCACATTCTAGCGCTGGCTAAGTATCGTCAGACACAGTTAGCTGAAACAAAGCTTAGGGAAGGCGATCGTCAAGCTGCCGCCACTATGCTACAAACAGCCGCCAAAACAGCCCTACAACTGGGTGACAAGAGTGCAGCCACGGTATTACAAGCAAATGCTACCCGGTTACAAGCGGGTGAGGATTTATCAGAGAGCGATCGTAAAAAGACACGTCTAGTCTCTAAAACTGTGTTGCAAGACAACTAAGCTGAGTGATTACTGTATTCAGTATTGCTTAATATATAGCTCTATTACGATTTGTAAACCAGTTTTTTGGCTTTTACACTCCAATCTGATACAGTGTGGCAACTAACTAAACATGATCTAGTGCTACTTACTGGGAATGGTATTATCTTGCCGTTTTGGTTAGCAGCATTCTTAGTTGCCGCAAGGCTTTAGTAACTTTTACCCCTGAATAGGGTAGAGTCACGCTAGTCCTTGGATAGTAGCTAATCATACCTAAGTACTTGATATTGTTGATTGAACTTCTATGCCTTATACAACTGAAGATGGTGGACGGCTTAACAACTTTGCCTCAGAGCCAAAAATGTATGTTGCTGAACCTACAACTCGATCGCAGGTTGTTAACTACATCGTGGTCGCTGTTAGCGGTTCTCTGCTTGTAGTCGGCCTTATTGTCCTAACCTTTGTCATCACTAAGGCTAGTTAGTGTTACTTTGACAATGCGCCAACTCACGCTAGCTTGTTGGAGGCTAGTGACATAGGCCCGTCAAAACCGTAGCAAAAAATCGCAACGCCTGAAGAAACGCTGTTGAGGCTCGTAGTGAAGACTGAAGTCTTCACACAGTCATTTTTGATTACTTCAGTGTAATCAATACCATTTCTCCAAAAGCCAACTG
>JANWZG010000372.1 GCA_025054735.1 Cyanobacteriota bacterium
TAGGTGTCTATCTTCCATATACAGGATACGATCGGCAAGGTCAGACTGCGGTTGTCAAGACCAACACATCAATGAGGCAATACACATTCATCTCCTATGCTGACGCTGATTTTACCGTTTATCAATCCACTCGCTATGGAAAGTTCTGTTGCTCCACCTATTTCTCTGCCTGTATGGATTGCCCTAGGAGCCATTCCGGGTGCACTCAGCCGCTACTATCTGACACTGGTCTGCGTGCAAAAACTGGGCGGAGGGTTTCCTTTTGGCACATTGATCATCAACGTGTCTGGTGCAGTGCTGATTGGGTTCTTGACAACGTTGTGTCAGTCCATGGGGGCTGATTCGTCACTCAATGGATTTGTGATACTTGGTTTTTTAGGGTCTTACACTACGTTTTCAACCTATGCGTTAGACACGTCAAATCTGCTCAAACTAGCAAGTTATCAACAGGCGTTGCTCTATGGCCTCGGTAGTCCAGTCATGGGATTTTTAGGAGTCGAACTTGGCGTTGCTCTAGCACAACGGCTATAGCATCCCAGTTCACTAGGCATCCCTAATCGTGTATCGTTCCTGATAATGGGTTGTTAGATAGGGATGAACACAATTGGCATAGGGCTGACCCTGGTAGCTGTGGTCGTTTGGATCGGATTATTAGCACTGCGAGGTCAGTTTTGGCGGTGTGATCAGCGCTTACCAAAGACTGCTCCAGACTTGGACACATTTCCCCCTGTGCATGTGGTGATTCCTGCCCGCAATGAGGCAGACATGCTGCCCCTAACGTTGCCTTCGCTATTGCAGCAAGACTACCCTGGTCTGATGCAGATCATTCTCGTAGATGACCAAAGCAGTGATGGTACGGCGGATGTTGCTCGATCGCTAGCGAGTGGCCTTAACCAGCCGGAGCGTTTGACGATCATCACGACCACGCCATTACCTCCGGGGTGGACGGGCAAACTGTGGGCTATGGAGCAAGGGGTTCGCCAGTCTAGCCAAATGGAGCCATTACCAGACTATTGGCTGTTTACTGATGCAGATATTGAGCATGATCGGCAAAACCTACGCCGCCTTGTTGCCCATGCCCAGCACCACCAGCTAGATCTTGCCTCCTTGATGGTGCAACTGCGCTGCCAAAGTTGGTGGGAACGGTTACTGATCCCTGCCTTTGTGTTCTTCTTTCAAAAGCTGTATCCCTTCCGGTGGGTGAATGATCCCGATCGCTCCACTGCCGCTGCTGCTGGGGGTTGTATCTTGATCCGCCGAGATGCCTTGCTGCGCATTGGGGGCATCCAAGCCCTGAAGCAGGCACTAATTGATGATTGTGCCCTTGCTCAAGCTGTGAAATCTACAGGCTGTCGATCGGCAGGCACAGGTCGCCTCTGGCTAGGTTTAAGCACCACCACTCGCAGTCTACGCCCCTATCCATCCCTAGGAACTATCTGGGACATGGTTGCACGTACAGCCTTTACCCAACTGAACTATTCTCCTTGGCTATTGTTGGCAACCTTACTGGGCATGATTTTGGTGTACATCGTGGCTCCTGGGGGGGCGATCGTTGGCCTCATCACAGGTGACCTACTGTTGACCATTGTGGGCACTCTAGGCTGGTTACTGATGACGATCGCCTATTTGCCTACAGTGCGGTTATATGGCTGTCATCCACTCTGGGCCGTCTACTTACCGGGCATTGCTGGCCTATATACCCTGATAACCCTAGACTCGGCTCTGCGCCACTGGCAGGGTCGGGGTAGTGCTTGGAAGGGCCGTGTCTATCCCAAGGTGCACAGTGCTAGGTAAGGTAGCCGAGGTAACTAGTTTCCAGTTGCGAATGGTTGCGATCGTTGCATAGCGCCGATCTACATCTGCTGAGGCCCCTGGACTTACCCAGGCATATTCCCCCAGGGGCAAGTCAGCTAAGGATGCCAGCGATCGTCCCAGTCGAGGGCTGTAGAAACTGAGCAATACCCACGTTTTGTGCTCCTCTGGTTGCAGGTCTTTCACCACCACTGAAACCGGGTGTGCCTGCAACACCGAGGCTAGTTGAGAATTAGTTAATGCTGCCTTCACATCAGGATTGTAGTTACCCCATAAACCCACAATCCCTGCCCCCGCCAAGGCCAACCAAGGAGCTAACAGGAATGTTGCTAACCACCGTTGCACCTGTCTCCGATGCCAGATCCAGGGTAATGCTAGCCATCCACCCGCCAACAGCCAGACTGGCAGTGCATACCACCGGAACTCTGCCGAACCAGGAATGATCCCCAAGCTCAGGATTGCGGCTGCAACTAACAGCACGATCGCCAGACCAGCCACTCCGTAGCTTACCCCGGCTGTGATGCTTGGCGAGGCTCGGTGTGTCAGCCAACTCAATGCCACAGCAGCCCACAGGCCAATGAACGGGTACAGTTGCAGCGCATAGTAAGGCGTGCGAGTTGAGAAGACTGTCAAGGCCGCCAATAACAGCAAGGGATAGAGATAAAGAAGGGAGGAGGCAGAGGAAATGGGGAACGGGGCAAGGGGGGTAATCGCCCCTGTTGAAGTGTCATCGTCTTTTATTGCGCCAGTGACCAGTAATTGTCCATTGTTCTTTGGGGATGGATGACCTATAACCTGTGATCCATGACCAATCAAAAGTCCCACTACTGCTAACAATGCCCAGGGAAAGGCGTTGATGGGGATGTTCCAACCGTAGTAGAGGAAGCCTGCATCAGCGTGAAACTGCTGGGAACCCAGGTGAAAGAGGTGTCCAAACAATTGCTGAAAGGGTAACAGACCATACTGCTGATAGCTGAACCAAAACCACAAGCAGACAGGGATGGCACCAATTACTAACCCTAAATGGAGGCCCAAATTGGTGAAATGGCGACGGTGAGTGAGCAGGTAGGGAACTAGCGCAACGATCGGCAGCAAGATCATGATACTTTTGATTAAAAATCCCAGCCCGACGGTCATTCCAGCTAGCAATCCCCACCACGATCGTTGGCGATCGTCAGCCTCAGCTTGTAACAATGCCCAGATGCCCAGTAGTTCCAGACAGGTAAGTACAATGTCCTGCACGGCCATGCGCCCGTATTGCAGCCACAGGGAACAAAGGGGCAATATCGCTGCCCCTGTCCATGCTAAATGGGGAGTTAGCAAGCGTTTACCGATAGCATAGGTTAGAGCAACAGCTCCTAAACAGGCTGCTAAACTAGGCAACCGCGCTACACCATCACTAATGCCAGCTAGCTGATAGCAGAGGGCAATCAACCACTGAAGGCCGATCGTGCGATCGTATACAGGCTGCCCCCACCATTGCGGTGTAATCCAGTCACCTGTTTCCACAATCCATCGTGCTTGAGTTGCATACCACCCTTCATCGTGGGCCATTAGGCTTTGTTGTCCATTACTGGCCACTAGTAGTAGCCCTGTCCAGCCCATGAGCGTGAGGTATGGCCGACAGTGGTGCCAAGCATGGGGAACAGACGGTTGCAGTATGCCATTAAACTTTTGCATTTAGTGCAGAAACCATTTCCAACGATCGAAACCCTCCAGTCGTTAGCATACCAACTTGTCTACAGGTATCTACTTTTTTGTAACCCCTGTCACAGGTTGGGCATTGATTGAGAGCGCGTAGCACATTTATGGTCTTCTCAGCCATGCCTTAAAATGCTGCTTACCTTTCAGGATCGCTGCTGCGGAAAACGACCGTTGGCACATAAAACAATGCTCTACTGGATTGACATTTGAGGCGATAGCAACCCTACTAGTGAACCTATACCCTGATCTGAATGGATTGTTAACAAATGTAAAGTTTCGCCGTTTTTATTAATTTTTGTTGCAGTCTCTTGATCTCGGTGCTAACGTCAGCATTAGGACGATTCTGTTAGCAATGATCTGCTACCGTCTGATAAGGAGGCGTTGCCCTATGCATCAACTAAGGTCTGTCATCTTGTGACATCTCTGAGACTGGTAGGTGTATGACACACCTAGAGGTGACCCATTGCAAAGGTGACTCATTAGTTATGACC
>JANWZG010000373.1 GCA_025054735.1 Cyanobacteriota bacterium
GCAAATCATCCAACAGTTTGGCAACATCAACTTGAGTTTCTTCTGCTGTATTGAATAGTTGTTGCCAGAATGCACCCAAATCCCGGAGAGAGAGGTCATTATCCTCTACCCAAAGACGACGCATACACAAAACCAAGTCTTCATCCACCACCAAGTTATCCAGTGCCAATAGGCTCTGGCGGCAGCGCCATGGCTCTAATGCCTCCCATAGCAGCACCATTTCATGCAGCCAATATAGCTGCTGAGGTAGGGATGCTCGTTCAGACTGCCAGCTATCAACTAAGCGAGTCCAGTCAGAGCGATTCTCTAGCAACACAACTTGGCAATTACCTTGCCTCCATGCATCGTAAATTGCTGGTAAAGCAGGGTCTAGCTGAGCTTGCAAGTCGAGATAGGGACGAGCGGTTTCTGGAATAACATCCTGAATTGTTGTCACAGCAGGGTCTAGCCCTGCCTGTCGCAGGTTTTGGCTTTCAGACTTTTGGGCAAACAAAACCTCTAGCAGTGACATCTGAAAGGGTCGGCAGTCTAGAACCAAGGTTTCTAGTTCTGTACTCGTGGTGGCAGAAATTGGCAGGGTTTGTAGTAACCGATAGCGTTGGGCTCTATCTAAATATTCCCCCACAGGGATTGTTTCTGGTGGTTCTGTCTGTACGATCGCCCACCAATATGTGCCTACCACGGCACCACAACTATTGCAGGTTTCAGCATCTAGAGCTACATCTGCTCCACAAGAGTGACAGATTTTATGGGTCAGTGGCGTGCCACATTCCTGACAAAACCGATTACTTAGTTGGTTTTCAAACTGACATTGAGGACAAATCAGCATTCAAAACTCCCTCAATCTTCACTGCCGTAACTACAGATATTAACAAACCCACCCTAGGATGTACGCTAACTAACACAGGGCCACATTAAAGCTAACGATATAGAGATGAACTCTGTATTTGTGCAACTTAACAAAGCATTCCCCGTAGAAGCACTAATGAATAATGAACCCAAACCCTAATCTAAATCGCTTAACTGCTTTGAACCATGCAAATAGAACCATGCAAATACCAGACGATATATTCTGTATTCTGGTCACATATGCTTAGCTGTCATTCTACATGGGTTTTCAAGCCTGCTAGTATTAATTCCGTCAATTAACTCAAGAATTCTCTGGTCGAAGAGGGCTGCTAACGACTAACACTGGGCGCTACTAACAGTCCACTCCTAGTAAGGCACCTGCTATGAGGGGTTTAGGACATTTTTGCCAAGAACCAGGCTGCTAGTGTTGCTAACGATTAAACACTAGTTACACCGAATTGTTACGATTCAAATCTACCAATGCGCCATGATTTTGCGTACGGCTGCTCTCTGCTGATTCTCTGAAATCCAGCAACACAGTTCTATCAGTTCTTAGCTGTATTCTTAATCTTCACTGTAGAGCATTTGTTAAGGATGGCATCGAAAACTAGGATATGCCGCGACCCAGAGCAAGTCGTGATTATTTGGAGTGTAGAGAGCTACTGCACAAATGTTGATGCAACAGATCGCGGTGGATAAGGGCACGATCGACTAACCCCTGGATCTGCTCTGGCATTAGCGCATCGCTATTGGCATAGCACTCTAACCAAGCTTGACAAATTTGGCTAGGACTCTCTGGCAGATGCTCCAAGTTCCACCCTGGTAAGTTAAGGGCTGTCATCAGGTGTTCTACCTTGGGGTCATAGCTCAGGGCGAAGCAACGGCTGCCCTCGGCAGCAGCCATGATGACACCGTGGAGCCGCATGGCGATCGTCATTTCCACACCTTGAAACACCCCCTTTAACATCCTCGGATCATCCAGACAAAGAATCTGACTGACCTCTGGTAGTTGAGTATGGATATGTTGAGCAATTTCCATATCCTTACTAGGCTGAAATGGAATCAACAACACATAGGTTTGGGTTGAATCTTGAAACCATTTCAATGCTTGAGTTATGGCAGCTAGGCGACTAGAAGTCAGTTGCGGGGAAGGACGAAGCACCACCGCGACTCGTGGAGCAGGAAGATTGGCAAACCCCGGTACAGGAGATGCTGTCATTGCCCACACTGGATCAGGGGCTAGGGTACAGGGAATTTTCCACTCAGTTAACAGCCTAGCGGAAGCATCATCACGCACACTCACTGCGGTGCAGTAACGAAAAGTTTGGCGAGCGAGCCACCGGGTAACAGCATGGTGCAGCGGGCCAATTCCCTGCGCCCAAGCGATCGTTATCTTTCCTAGCCGTTGTGCCAACATCATCAATCCAGCGTAGTAGAAAGGGCTTGCGAGGCTAGTAGCATCTTGCATCAAGCTGCCGCCTCCCCAAACTAATCCGTCGGCTTGATAAATAGCTCGTACCACTTCTCGCAGAGATTTACGTCTACAAGTTGCCACTCCATAGCGCTTCTCTGTCTCGAAGGGGTTACCTGACAACACAACTGGCGTTACAGTTGCTGGCAAGTTTTGCAACAACGAAGCTAGCAATGCTTCATCGCCCCCGTTCCCCATACCGTAATAGCCAGACAACACAACCCGCATAGATGCCTAGCCATCCTTTAGCGTTTGTTACCTGTTGATGCAAGGGCAGGTGTCGGCTTTTTCTCTTGAGTTAATGCCGCAACTGCCAATGTGACCACTAGGATACCAAGCATTTGCACAGGGCCTAATCTGCTTTGAGGGCTGGGAGTTAACACAAAGGCCAAAACTGCGGTTAGCACAGGGCCTGCCGATGAGAAAATGGCAGTGCGCGATGGCCCTAAAACCTTAGTGCCTAGGTTGTTGGCAAGGTAGCCAATTAGTGTCAGCACACCCAACACTAAAGCACCAGCCAAAATGCCACCCCATTTGCCCTGAGTAACTTGTAGCTTGTACTCTGGTGGCAAAGGTAACCATAGGCTAATGGCTGCTAGAAACAAAATGGTTGTAAACTGTACCAGACTCAGCGACACCGGATGCAAGATCTGCTTTTTGAAGCACTGTCCCATGGTGATTAGATAGAAGGCAAAGGCTATTCCAGAAGCCACAGCAATCAAAATATCTCCCAGAGAGGAGCCAGTTTTTAGGGTTAAGCGAGGCAGCGCAGTGAGAATAACCCCTAAAGCCACAGATATGACTACAGCCCAGCGCAGTCTAGTCGGTCGATCGCCCAATAGCCACCACGACAGAGGAATCGTGAACATGGGATACATGAACAGAATCGTAACAGCGACTCCAGCACCAATTTTGGCGATCGCGATATAAATCAACACTTGGGACACAAATAGACAAGCCCCACTGCCAATCACCAGCCATAGGGAGCCTTTGTCACGAGATTTCAAAAACCGCTCCAAATCCCTCCAAACGTTAGGATAAAGGCGTGGCGCTACCCATGCTAAACAGGGCACCACCACCATCATGCGCAACAGCAAGATGAGCAGTGAATTACCAATAACTAGGTTGATATAGGGGCCAAACTGGAGTGCTTCAATGCCAAATAACTTGCCGCCAAAGCCAATAATGCTGACCACCACGTTATGAATCGACAACCCCAGGGTAGAAATTAGCATCAACCAAATGCCCTGGATCATGGTTGAAGGGCGGCTGTCGGCTGGTGCAATAGGTCTGGGAGGCAAGTGATCGCCCATGGGCGGCAATTGTGGCTCAACCCTAGCGGAGCCAATAGTTGGTGGGGACACCAAGGAAGTGCGGTCATAGGGCTGGACTGGACTGCTCTCTAGAGACTGATGGGGAGTAGTTTGCCCGTTTGTGACTGGTGGATAGGTGTAGCCTTGGGGGGGAGAATAGTTTGAATGGCTATCGGCTTCACCGCGTCGCCGAGTTTCTGCATCTAACCGGGCTAGCAATGCGTCTAGAATGGCTTTTCCTTGGGCTTCAATATCCTGCATCCGACTAAGCTGCTTGGGTAGCAAGCCCTCGTAGCTAGTGAAGTCCTGTTGCAGCGATCGCAGCGTCCTCAGGG